>JACKAK010000001.1:300000-483259 GCA_020635115.1 Halobacteriovoraceae bacterium
GAGTATATGGCCCAATATTTAATTGGACTAACTAAGAATATTTATATGGCCTTGGATTCTGATAAAGCAGGCCTCATGGCCATGGAAAGAGTAAATCAAATTTTTATGCAAAAAGGCATTCTTCCAAAATATTTAAACTTCACCCCTTTTAAGGATCCGGACGAATATCTGGCGCAGAAAGGGGCGGTGGGAATGTGTGAATTGATTGAAAAGGCAAAAACATTTATCGATAACTCACTTGAAAGATTACTTCCAAATCCTATTCCATCAGTTTCTGATCAGAAAATCTTACTACTTGAGATGGCCTTTGAGATTTTATCGCCATTAAAAGAGCAACTCAGTGCAACAGAACGAGTTGTTCAATTTGCACGTTCACTTGAGATTAGATCTACGCCGGAGATGATTTTGAGTCATTATCGGGAGTATTTAACCAAGAAAACTAGTAAATTGAACGTAAATAATGATAGGCCTCAACGTGAAGAACAAGTAGTTCAGGGCGAAAGAGTAGAAAAAAAGGAATTTAAATCTTTATCAACAGGGGAAAAGCTATTAATTAAACAAATAATACTTCATCCAGATATAATGCAAGGTTCTAGATTTGCAGAAGTACTTGATTTAATCACCAATTTTGAGGTAAAACGATACATTTCGAGTATAGAAAAACTTTACTATGAGGTAGATGAGACAGAGTTCATGAACCTGCTTAAGGGTCTTCACCTTAATAGTGAAACTCCAGCAGAAATCGGAGAGGCCGTTGGAGCGGTGTTGTTTCAATACAGAAAGGAAAAGAGATTCACTGAAGAACAAGAAAAAAAGTTTTTTACTGATTTAATTAAAAGATTGAAGGAAGACTATTTGATTTCACAAAAGAAGGCCCTAAAAGCACAAAGTTCTCTATGTCATACTGAAAGAGAGATGAAACAACTGATGAATGAAATTATTTCCATAGATAAAAAGTTAAATGAACTAAAAACTCAAAAGATAGAAACTCATTAAGAATAGGAGAGAATATGTCGGCGTTGCCTACTTTCTTAGAATCCAAAGAATTTTATAAATTGATCACAAAGGGTAAAGACCAAACTTTCCTAACTCCTGAGGAAATAAATGATGCAATTCCTGCTAGTATTGTTGACGTTCATAGTGTTGATAATATTCTAGAAAAAGTAAAGTCAGCGGGTATTGATATTCAAAACTTTGAATCTGAAGAAGAAGAAGAAGGAATCAGATTAGATGGTACAGAAATTATCGAAGAGACACTTTCTCGAGAAGAAAAAGCTGAGTTAAAATCGGCCTCAACAGATCCTGTCAAACTTTATTTGAAACGAATGGGATCAGTTGCACTTCTCACAAGAGAGGGAGAAGTTGAAATTGCTAAAGAAATTGAAGAAGGAGAAAGGGATATTATTCTTTCTTCGCTGACTTCTACACACGCTCTTAAAGAAATTGTTAAATTGCGTGATAAAATTGAAACTCAAGAAAATCAAGATGAATTTGTTAAAGAACTTGTTCGTGGTCTAGACGATGAATCTACTAAAGATGAGATAAAGAAAACCAAAGATGAGATATATAAAGTTGTTGCTAAAATAGAGAATTTGTTAAATGAGACAGAACAAGAAGATGGTACATTAAAGAAATTCAACACAGATCAAAAATCCATGTTCAAGGATATTTCTGAAACTTTGGCCGATCTGACTTTTAACAGAAAAATTATTAATAGTTTTGTTGAGCCTGTGAAAAAGTATTATCTACAATTTTCAGAATTATATGAACAACAAGAACGAATTTTTAGTTTTTTAGAAGTAGAAAACGAGGATAAATACAAAGTTCTCTATGATAAAATCATGGAGGAAGATTCATTTAAAAGAAAACTGGCCAAAGATCTCTTCACAACTGATGCAAAAATTGAGCAGCTTGTGAGAAACCAAGAAGACATACTCAGAAAGCTAAGAAGACTAAGTCTAGAAGCAGGTATGGAGTTTGAAGATATTGAAAAAGTTTACCTTATTATCTTAAAAGGTGAAGAAAAAGCAGATAGAGCTAAAGCACAGCTTGTTGAGGCCAACCTTAGACTTGTTGTTTCAATTGCAAAAAAATATACAAATAGAGGTCTTCAATTTTTAGATCTTATCCAAGAAGGAAATATTGGTCTTATGAAGGCCGTTGATAAGTTTGAATATCGACGTGGTTATAAATTTTCAACCTATGCGACATGGTGGATTCGTCAAGCAATCACGAGAGCGATTGCTGACCAGGCCAGAACAATTAGAATTCCTGTTCATATGATCGAAACAATTAATAAGATGGTTAGAACTTCCCGTCAATTAATTCAAGAGCTTGGACGAGAACCAACCCCTGAGGAAATTGCTGATCGCATGGAACTTCCAGTAGAAAAAGTAAAAAAAGTTCAAAAAATTTCAAAAGAACCAATCTCTCTTGAAACACCAATCGGAGAGGAAGAAGATTCAAGTTTAGGCGATTTTATAGAAGATAAGAAAATTATCTCTCCGGCCGATGCTGTTATGAGTATCACACTCTCTGAGCAAACAAGAGCTGTTCTCAGAACTCTTACTCCACGTGAGGAAAAGGTTTTAAGAATGCGTTTTGGAATTGGTGAAAAATCTGATCATACCCTAGAAGAAGTCGGGCAAGACTTTTTTGTCACAAGAGAGCGTATCAGACAGATCGAAGCTAAAGCTTTAAGAAAATTACGTCACCCATCTCGATCCAAAATGTTAAAAGCTTATATTGATAACAATTAGAAATGAGTGCCTTTTATAAGGCACTCATTTTTTTTTCTTTCTGACATATCATTATTAATCGAGACAACGATATCCGAAGTTTCTAGTCTATTTCAATAAAAACATTTTTTAAGTCAAGCGTATAAAACTCTACGATTATGACTTTTATCACATTTTTGCTCTCTTAGTTTAAATAAGATAAATATACTGTTCAAATTGAGCTTTTGGATATTACAATACGATCGTATTCAGCAAGGAATAAAATGATGGAACATACCAATAAAGAATTTTTTAAAAAAATTGAAATTGATCAATCTGTTCGCTTAGAGTTAAGAGAAACGCTCAATATAAATAAGTGGACTCCCGCAGCATTAAACTTTTTAGAAAATGTTAAAAGGGAACTGAAAGACAATAGAGCAGTGCTTTTGAATCTGGAAAATGAAAATCATGACTTTTTTAGCTACAAAGAACTTCACCAGTTGAATCCGTTAATCGGCAGTTATTTTGGTAAATTACTTGAACAAAACGAAAATGGTGATCAAGTTATTATGGTTTACGATAGGGATAGAAATTCTTCTATGTGGAATGGTGCTAGATATCATCAAACAAGAGAAGGTGGAAGCATACACACTGACAATGTAAACGTTCCTGAAAAATGGGATTACCTCTACCTATCATGTATTTCACCTGCTCTCGTTGGTGGAGAGAGTATTCTTGTCGATGGAATCAGAGTACATAATGAATTGCAAAAAAATTATCCAAAAGCATTGAAAGTTCTCGAGAACAACTTTATTTGGGAAATGCGTGGAGTCGCTGACAAACTCTACGAAGCACCAATAATTACCTATGACAATGGAATACCGGCCTATAGGCACTTAAGACCTTATATGGAGTCGGCGCACCAAAAAGCAAATACACCATTAACAAATGAACAGTCATATGCAATTGATGTTCTTGACGCTATAACTAATAGTAGTGAGTATCAAGCACATTTTAATCTTAAAAAAGGTGATATTTTAATTGCAAAAGATTCCCAAGTCCTTCATGGTAGAGCATGCTTTTCTGATGACTTGGAGGCCATTTCATTTGAAGATTATCTCCTTGGAAAAGGAAAAGTATTAAAAAGAACAATGGAACGTTTATGGATACAAATCAACTGAATCAAGATTATACTGCAATCGTTCTCGCTGCAGGTTATGGATCAAGAATTAAGGAAATGGTTGATATTCCAAAGTGCTTAATCGAATTAAATGGAAAAACACTTCTTGAGCGAAATTTTGAAATTTGGAAAAACCTCAATATAAAAAAAGTAACACTTGTATTAGGTCACAAAAAAGAAATGATCGAAGATTTAGTTGAAAAATATACTGAACATTTTGAATTTAATTTGTGTGTCAACGAAGACTACTACAACAAAGGCAACACATACTCTCTTATGCTTGGCCTTAAAGATGTAACTGGCCCAAGCCTAATCTTTGATGCAGACCTCGTTTATGATCAAAATATTTTGGAAGAATTTATTTCGGATGATCACAATGACCAAATTCTTGTTGGACCTTCTGATTTGTCAGATATTGAGTGCGCTAAAACATTAACTGATGAGAAAGGTTATGTACGTAAAACTGTTGATAAAAGAGCTGTCTCACAAGAAGAGCTTGAAAAATTTTCTTTTGTCGGAGAGGCCATTGGAATTCTCAAATTTTCAACAGATCAAACATTGAAACTCTACCAAGAAGCTAAGAATTTTTTATCTATTGATAAAAACCTAATTTTAAATTGGGAACATCTGTTAAATGATTACTTAACTCATAATCTCGTTGGTTATCATATGTTAAAATCTGGACGCTGGATCGAAATAGATACTCCAGAAGACTATGAAAATGCTAAGAGAATTTTTCAATAACTCCAAGGAAAGTGATAAAAATGAAAAAGACAACACAACTAAAAAATTTGATACAGAGAAAAAAGATTTCATTTTTGATGGAGGCCCACAGTGGCCTTTCTGCAAAAATAGTTGAAGAGGCCGGTTTTGAAGGAATATGGGGCAGTGGATTGTCTATTAGTGCTGCACAAGGAGTTCGAGATAATAACGAACTTTCTTGGACCCAAGTTTTAGATGTCGTTGAGTATATGAGTGATGTTACAAGTATTCCTATATTACTTGATGGCGATACGGGACATGGAAATTTCAATAATATGAGACGCTTCGTCAAAAAACTTGAACAAAGAGGAATTGCTGGCGTTTGTATAGAAGACAAGATTTTTCCAAAAACAAACAGCTTTTTAAGAGGTGAAAAACAACCTCTGGCCAATATTGACGAGTTTTGTGGAAAAATTAAGGCCGGTTTGGATGTTAGAACTGATGATGATTTTTCTATTGTTGCCAGAGTTGAGGCCTTTATTGCAGGTTGGGGGCTTGAAGAGGCATTAAAAAGGGCCAATGCCTATTATGAAGCAGGAGCAACAGCTATTTTAATGCATAGTAAATTAAGTAAACCAGACGAAATTTTTAGTTTTATGAAAGAGTGGGGAGATAGATGTCCTGTAGTTATAGTACCCACAAAGTTTTACTCAACTCCTACTGAACAGTTTGCTGAACATTCTATTTCTACAGTTATATGGGCCAACCATTTACTCAGATCTTCGATTACGGCCATGCAAAAGACTGCTCAGCAAATATTCAACGATCAATCTCTTATTAATGTTGAGGACAAGGTTGCTTCTGTTCAAGAAATCTTTAGACTTCAAAATGACCAGGAATTAGAAAATGCTGAAAAAGTTTATTTATCCAATACAAATTCCAAAAAGGCCATCATACTTGCTGCTAGCCGTGGAAAGGAATTAGGAAACTTGACACTAGATAAGCCTAAAACACTTATAAAAATCAACGGAGAAACGATATTACATCAACTCGTAAATAAATATCAAAATCATGGTGTCGATGAGGCCGTAGTCATTCGAGGTTATAAAAAAGAAATTTTTCCAGATATTAAGTGTACAACCTACATTGACAATGATGAGTATGAAGAAACTGGTGAGTTGACTTCCCTTTTCAAAGCAAAAGATTATATTTCAGGAGACATCATCATTAGCTATGGTGATATAGCATTTAGAAATTATATTCTTAATGAACTCAATGAAGTCCCTTATGACATTGCCATCGTAGTAGATGGAAATATTTCAAGAAGATCAAAAGAATATTTAGGAGATTATGTCTATTGTACAAATAGTTTCACTAAATCTTATAATCGAGAAAACTCAATGCTTATTGAGTGCAATCTCAATTCGATTAAAAATTTGAAAACAGCGCCACAAGGCGAATGGATAGGTCTCATCAAAGCAAATACCCACGGCTCTAAGGTAATCAAAGAGACTTTAGAGAAGATGAATAAAAATCCTGATTTTAAAACTAAAAAAATGGGCGATCTGTTTAATCATATGATTAGTAAAGATATACAGATCGGAATATGTTACATAGATGGACACTGGCTTGATGTAGATAATATTGAAGATATTGAACAAATGCAGGTTTTTTAACTATGATTTTAGCTTCAGATTTTTTAAGAGAATGTAAAAAAAGAGAGATCACCCTTTTCACAGGAACTCCTTGTTCCTATTTAAAACCTTTTATCAATTCAGTCATTGATGATTCTGAATTAGATTTTGTAGAGGTCACGAATGAAGGCGATGCTGTTGCTATCGCTGCTGGAGCATATTTAGGAAATAGAAAATCTATAATCATGTTTCAAAATTCTGGACTTGGTAATGCTGTCAACCCTCTTACATCTCTGGCATATACAATGAAGGTTCCATTCATTGGGATCGTCACCTTAAGAGGTGAGCCTGATGGCCCATCTGATGAGCCACAACATGATTTAATGGGACAAATCACAACAAAGCTATTAGAAGAAATGGATATTCCTTGGTCCTATTTTCCAACAGAAGAAAATGCGATTTCAAGATACCTTGATGAAGCAGAAAGTTTCTGTGAAAAAATAAATCGTCCCTACTTTTTTGTTATGAAAAAAGATAGTGTAAAAAGCTACGAACTCAAATCTTCTGAATCAAGTGAAGTTCTTATTAATAGACAAGTAAATATTAAATCAACTTGTACTTCAACGAAAAGTTTTACAAGGTCTCAGGCATTAGAGTGCATTATAAAACATACCAAGAATCAATTTCCAGTGATTGCAACTACAGGAAAAACTGGACGTGAGTTATATGAGCTATCTAATTTAGAAAATCACCTCTACATGGTTGGTTCCATGGGTTGTGCTCTACCAATTGGACTTGGAATTGCTCTTAGTAATTGGAAAGAAAAAATCATTGTGATTGATGGTGATGGCGCCTTACTGATGAGACTTGGCAATATGGCACTTGCTGGCCAATTAAATCTTTCAAATATTATTCATATACTCCTTGATAATGGAGTCCATGATTCTACAGGTGGTCAAAAAACATATTCTGAATTAATAGATTTTTGTAAAATTGCCCAGGGCTGTGGTTATGAAAACATAAAAGAAGTTGACCAAATTGAAGATTTTGATTCTAATTTGGCCGAATCAATTCAATTATCTAAACTAACTTTTATACGTTTTCACATTAAAAAAGGTTCTCCTAAAGACCTCGGAAGGCCAACTGAAAGGCCCTTCGAAATCTATCAGAGATTAAAAAATTTTTTGAGTCACCAAAAATGAAACAAACAATCAATAAAAGTATTAAAAGAAATATTTTACTCAATCCAGGGCCTGCAACCACAAGCGAATATGTGAAGAGTTCCTTGGTTGTTGCAGATATTTGTCCACGGGAAAAAGAATTTGGAGATCTCGCACTTGAAATAAAAAAACAAATTTTAAACATATATGATATGCAAAATTTTGAATGTGTACTCCTATCTTCTTCCGGAACAGGGGCCATTGAAAGTGCTCTGAGTACTTGTGTTGATAAAGATCAGTCCGTGCTCATCTTAAGCAATGGTGCCTATGGAAAGAGAATGGGCAGTATATGTCAACGTTTAGAAATAAAACATGAAATATTGGCATTTGCTCATGACGAGGTTATTGATCCGAAAATCTACCAAGACTTTTTGAACAAAAACGCCAAAAACTTTAGAACGGTTGCTTTTGTCCATCACGAAACAACATCTGGGTTATTGAATCCTCTAGAAGAAATCACATCGATTTCTAAAGAGTATGGTTTGAAAGTTTTAGTTGATACAATGTCTTCTTTTGCTGGAATCAATATCGATATAAAAAAAATACCTGCTGATTATTATGTTTTTTCATCTAACAAATGTTTGCATGCTATGCCTGGAGTTGGAATTGTAATCATTCAAAAGAATGAACTAGATGTAATCAAAGGCCATAAAAAAAGAAGTTTCTATTTCGATTTACATGAAAATTTCATTTCTCAGAGCTCTAAAGGCCAGTTTTTATTTACTCCACCTGTACAAATTCTCTACTCCTTAAATTATGCATTAAAAGAATTTGAATCTTTAGGAGGAGTTAAGGCGAGGGCATTACAGTATGGAGACTTATATAATACTCTCATCGAAGGCATGATTGAACTTGGTTTTAAATATTTAGGTGATAAAAAAAATCATTCCAAAGTGTTAACTTCATTTTACGAACCTAATCATAAAAATTATGTTTTTGAAGAAATGCATGATTATTTATATAAAAATAATTTCACTATATATCCTGGAAAAATTGAAAATCAACAGACTTTTAGACTCTCTACTATTGGAGATCTAAATCAAAACGATATCGTCGAGTTTTTAAAAACATTAAACTCTTACCTTAAGGATAAAGCTATCGCTCTATAAGTTTTAAAAGCGTGAAACATAATTTCTTAAAAATACATGAAATAAAGGCCAGGCCTTAATTAAAATTATACTTTCCTTATTAAGCAAATTATAGATCTCAAAGCTGTTCAATTCTCATTTTCGATTTGCTCTTGCAGCATCCTTTTGAGCATGAAATAAATTTTACCTCTGGCCCTTTTGCGCATATAATTGTACCGAAATTATTGGGATAGTTTACAAAGGGCCAGTATTGAGAGAGTCTAGAAGGGATCAGACTATTTTAAAATATTGGCCTGTATTGACTTAGATGACATTAGTCATCAATTTAGTTTTAGTAGAACTTATATAGAGGATATTTGTGAGTTTAAAAAAAAATAAAAATTATCAATATAAAAAAGACGATCAGTCGATTCTTGATCCGATTATTAGAAAATATCTCACTTCACATATACTAAAGATTATTCCTTTGTGGGTTCCCGCAAATTTTATCACACTTTTTTCCGCATCATGCATTTTTACTGGACTTATTTTACTTCAATTAAATGTAATACCACATCATCTTCTCATTATCGCTGAAATTGTTTGTATTCTAACTTATATAATCGGCGACTTAATTGACGGTGAACAATCAAGAAGAACAAATACCTCTTCTTCTCTAGGGGAATTTCTAGATCATTATTGTGATATCATTGTGACTGCATGCGTTCCATATATCATGTTCAGACTACTAGGATATGAAAACTATACATTTGAAATTTTAATTTATTCTTCTTTTTATTCTTTTATTGCTGCACAGTTCATAGAACATTATATGGGTGGTGTTTTCGTTGGAGAGAAACTTGGGAGTCTTGAAGGGCTATTTCTCACAATTGGGCTTATCATTTTAGGAAATATTCCTATAACAAAGTCTATATTAAACAAAGAGCTTATATTTTCATTATCAGGGCTAGATATCATTTTCTTAAGTATTGCACTTTCAACATATTTCGAAACGATTAAACGTATTTTCAAATACAAATTTTTTAAACATTTAAATATTTCTCTCTACTTTGCTTTACTTTTGATTGCGACATATCTTCTGCTACATGTAAATTCTACCTTATACTCTATGTTATTCTTATCGATGTTTGGAACCCTATTTGTGGGAAAGGTTCTCTTAGCAAAAGTTTCTAAAGACAAACTTCCCTACCCTGATTTTGTCTCTTTGCTAATACTTTGCACTGCTTTTGTAAATAATGGATACAAATTCAAAACTATTGCAATAGCGTACTTAGTGGCCATGACCTTGAAACTTACCTATTTAAGTATAAACAATTTTTTTGATGGAGCAGATCTTGGGAGAAAAAAATTCATTTAAAAGTAAACTTATGAGTGTTGTACTTATATTTTTTATGTTTACTACTTTTCCACTTTTCTGTTCCGAAAATGCTGAGATTCAATTGGTCGACAAGATTTTCACTCTTGCAAAGTCTTCTGACTTTGCAAAAAACAAAACTTCACAAGAATTCGTAACATCTCAGTTTGATTTCGCAACTATGTCTAAAAATATATTAGGAGCTGAATTTACTAAACAAAATCAAAAAGAAATTGAGTGGTTTAACGATCATATAAAACAAATCATTACAAAAACAATTTACCCAAAAGCTACTGATTTTTTAAAAAATGTGAATGTTGAACACGAGCTTATTTCTAAAAAAGATAAGACATTTTCAGTTCTCACAATTGTGAAAAAAAGAGGTGAAGAATCTGAGGTGTTAAGTTCTTTTTCTAATAGTTCAAACGCCTGGAAAATTATAGATATTTCAATTGATGACGAGAGCTGGACTAGTAATATAAAAGAACAAGTTAAAAAGAAAATCGATAAAGAGAAGTGGATTGGATTAAAAAAATCTTTAACAAAACGTTTAGAAGAATTAAATAGTGAGAAAAAATGAAAATATTATTTATTTTTTCCTCCCTTATTTTCTCCTCTATTTGCCTACCCCAACTAGATAAATCTTTTACATTAAAAGAAATCCTTAAACTATCTGAAAATCTGGATGAAATTTCTGAAATGAAATTTGAAGCTCAAAAATCCCAATTAGATTCTGAAATCATTAAGGGTAATTATAATCCAAAATTTGAAGTCGTTGCCGGAATTGGGCCCATTACAGAGGCCTATGGAAACGCAATAAGTTCTCAAAACTCTAAAATTACAGATGTAAAAAACTGGAATGCAGTCTTTCAATTCAGTATTGGTGCAAATTATCCTATTTATACATGGGGACAAAAAAACGATTATCTTGAGGCGGCCCGATTAAATGAATTAATAGGTACAGAAAAAGTTAATGCCGCTTTAAACGAAATCAAATATAAAATAAAAGAGACCTACTCTGCACATTTACTCACAAACAATCTTATAGACTTAGCGTCTGAAACACTCAGTGAAATCGATGAAATTTTGGCAAAAGTTTCCAACAAAGATGTTACCTACAGGTTAAATATATTAAAATATCAACTTGAATCTAAAAAAACTGAATTATTAAATCATCTCAAACTATCTGAAAGTGCTTTCAAATATTTTACAAATGATGAAAGTCAAGAAACTAAAATTACTCTCAAAGACAAATGGTTAGAGTACAACAAAAGAGAACTTAATGAACTAAAGCATTATTTACAGATTTTAGAAAGTTCACGTCCTGAACTTAAGCAAATTGATTACGGTATTTCAGCTAAAAACCTTTTATCTAATGCTGTTAAAAAGTCGAACCTCCCACAATTTGGGGCCTATATAAAATACCAATATTCTTACACAAGTGCCCGAGAACCTCAAGATAGCGTATATGCATACGATCCATATAATGAAAACCGGGCAGTAGGAGGAATTGGTGTAAAATGGAATTTTGATTTAGGCATTACAAATGGCCAGTCGGCCAAACACAAAGTAGAATCTATTCAATTAAAATCGAAAAAAATTGATGCCTTCAAGAAATTGTCCTTACTCGTAAAAAAGAATTGGATTCAAATTAAAACATTAGAACAAAATATTAAAGACACATCTAAGGCAATGAAATTTGCCAAAAAATTATTACAACGAACACTAGCTGCTGGAACTTTTGGATTATCAAATTCAAAAAGCATTGTTGATTCTTATGAAGAAAGAATTTTAACATACAAAGATTATGTACAAAAGATCCACGAATATAATATGGCCTGGGCAAATCTTTCACTTTCAGTTGGCCAGGAAGTTGATCCGTTACTCTTAGAATAAACGTAGTCTTTAGCTTTAAAACAAAGTGAGTTTTTAATGAAGAAAATAATACTTCATTTCCATTTAAAATATCGATCCACTGCATTTTTACTAGTTATTCTAATTTCATTTTTTGGTGCCACTAAAATCTCTAAAATACCTATCAATTTAGAGTTAGATAAACTTCTTCCGGAAAATAGTGTCAGCGTAAAAGAAATGAAGGAAGTTTCCAAAGAAGTTGGAGGTATTGGCCATCTAAACGTACTTATTGGGCCCACCCAAAACCCTCAAAAGTATCTGGATGCATTATCTCGTGAACTTAAAAAAATTGATGATATAAAATATTTTTTTTACAAAACCGAAAATTTCCTTTTGCGAGATAAAATTCTTTACTTAATAGAAAATAAAGAATTTTTAGAACTACAAAAAAATGCACGAATTCTCTTTAATAAAGGACAAAGTAGTTTAATCAATTTAGGAATTGAAGATGAGGCGGAAAAAAAAGCAAATCTTGACTCTGCAAAAAAATACTTTGAAGACTTCAAATCGAAAAATGAAAAAAATGAATATCTTATTTCCGAAGACAAAAAATATGTTCTACTTATGATCAAACCAAGCTTTGAGTCTGTTGATCTAGAACGATCTGAAAACCTTGAACATAAAGTTAATAATTTAATTAAGACAAAATTTAGCAAACTTCCATTTATCCTAATGGGAAGATATGTTGAAAAAGTTAAAGACACCCGCCAAATTCAAAAAGATATACAAATTACAGGTATTTTTAGTTTGAGTTTAATTATTATTTTTTTAATTGTTGGGCTTGGTTCATTTAGAGGAGCATTATTTGTCGTTCTTGGGGTCTTCTTATCTCTTGGTTGGACTGTTTTAATTACTTATTACTTAGTTGGACAAATAAATATTTTAACTGGTTTTCTCGTTGCCATTTTAGCTGGCCTTGGTGCCGATTATGGGATTCATTTATTTAAAAGATTTAGAGAAGAACTTGATAATGGGCTTACAATTGAACAGGCCATGTCTGAAACATACCTATCAACAGGAAGAGCACTTTTTTCATCATCAATGAGTACCGCAACAGCATTTCTTTGTCTCATATATAGTGATTTTAGAGGTTTTTCTGAACTCGGCATTATTGCAGGTTTAGGAATTGTTTCAATATTTATCGTTTTTATGCTTACGTTTCCAATTTTTGGACATTTCTTAGGCAGTAAAAAGATATATAAAACTGGAAAGCTTTTTGACCACTATCCATTTAAGTCTTCATATCTAAAGTTTTTAACCCCAATAGTATTTATTATCTTCTATGGAATTATATCAACTGAATTTGAATACGATTTTAATAGGATGAGAGATCTTTCTGCCGAAAATTATAATTTGAGAATCTTTGTAGACAGTCTCTATGGAAAAACAACTTCTCCGGTTGGAATCATGTCAAACAATCAAGAACATGCAGATAAAATAAAAGATTTTTTAAAAAATGAAAAATATAATTCTATCGTAAATAAAGTTGTTTCTCTATCTGATATTTATCCAACTGATATGGAAAGAAGATATAGAAAAATTAAAAAACTTGAAAAACTTCTAGATGGTGCAAGTGATTCAGAAATATCAAATAAAACAGGTCTTGATCCACTAGATGTGAGAAAGTGGTTTAAAAAGAAGCCTTTTTCCCAAGATGATTTACCAGGCCATCTAAAAAATGCTTTTGGCCTTAAAGGAAATATTGTACTTCTCTACCCTATTAAGCAAATTGACAATAAACATGACCTTGATGATCTGGCCACTGTTTTAAGAGAGGTTAAATTAAATTTTCCCGAAGCTATAATAGGAAGTGATACAATTGTTTTTAATGAAATTATCGATCATATCTTCGAAGATGGTAGAGTCATTCTCGTTGTATTTTTGATTTGCTTACTTATTACATTCATAATTGATTTTAGATCTTTAAAAATTGCGCTTGCACTTGAAGTTCAAATTATCTTTGGAGTCTTGCTATTGTTTGGGCTCATGGGGCTGTTTGATATTAGATTTACAATTATCAACGTGGGCATATTTCCCGCGATTTTGGCCATTGGTATAGATATGGGTGTTCACGTCATGCACAGATATCTTGAAAAAAATACGCCTTTAAAAAGTGCAAAACTCTCGGCCGATGCTGTTCATATATCTCAAATTACAACCATGGTTGGGTTTGGATCTCTTTTTATTTCACAAGTTAAAATTTTAAATGGTATTGCATGGTTGGCAACCTTGGGGATGTTTGGGATGTATTTTATATGCATGGTTCTTTATCCCTTATTTTTAGATTATTTTAATAATGTAAAATCTAAAAAAATTGCTTCGACAAATGTCATTTTAAACAAGTAATTTCGCCTATGTTAAATACGCAAAATACCAAATAAAAAGAAGACCTTGGGTAAAGTGTCTATCTACTTGTATAATGTAATTTTTATTTACTAATCTTTTTTTTCTTAACATTTAAATCTTTCATAGATATTTTGCAAATTGATTTATTTTTTTGAGATAATTTATGCCTATTAATTTTTTAAAAATGTTTTTCATTATAATATTCAGTAGTTCTTGTTTTAGTGCTGATATTATCCATATTGATTTCAAAACTAAAAATCAAAACAGTTCCTTAAGAAATAGAAAAATACCTTCTGCCGGAGAAGTCGAAACTCAACTCACCTCTGTTTTGCAAGCATTAAAGGGTCATTATTTTTTTGATTATGAAATTCCAGATAAATTAAAAATTTACGGCCGCTATAAATCTACATGGCTTTTAAAATTCAATCCCCGCAACTTCGAAGTCTATCAATCAGTAAAGGTTTCATCTCTGGCCAAACAAGTTTATGAAGAAATTCATAAACTTATTGAAATATTAGAAAATGAATTTGTTTTTATTAATGGAAAACTAGACTATTTTCACAATCATCCTCTCCTCCAAGAAATCAAGCAATTTTCCAAATATAAAATCAATCATTATTGGTCTTCTCTTCTTATTCGCAAAGAATCTTTTTTCCAGTCTAAATTTAGCGTTGTATTTGATTATCTTAAATCAAATGGACTTGAAACAGTCTATTCTTATTTGAAACAAAAAAACTATTTTGAATCTTATTTCAGACTCTTTCTTCAATTAGATAATGTAACATATTTTAGAGCTATACACAGACATTTGGATTATAAAGATCTTGGCCAAAGATACATGGATTTTTTAAAAAGAGAAATTCAATATTTATATTCTAATGAACATCTACTAGGTATTGTTCAATCTGAAGATGTTAAAAAATTACTATATCATTTTAAAAAAACGGTTGAACTCATTTCATATGATGATACTCATATTGAATTTCTCTATATACAAAAAAATATTGCAAATCAACATTTATTTGGAACACATCCTTGGAGCATATATATTGATGATATCGTTACTGAAATATTCTATGAACATCCTGAATTTAACAACAATATTCAATCTGATTCTCTGAGAAATAAAATCAAAAATTCTAAAATTCTTTTATTACCAAAAAGAATTTGTCAACTCCTACTCCAAAAAGTTAAACGGTAAGAATTTCTGATTTTATCAACCATTTTAAAATATCACTTAATGTAATCAATCCTATGAATTGACCTTGCTTATTTACAACAGGAATAGAAGAAATTTTCTCGTTAAGAAAGACCTCTGCAATCTGAGTCATTCCAGTATCTTCATCACAAACAACAACAAGCTTACTCATAAATTCTTCAATATGAAGTCTCTCAAAATCCCTAAACTTATCAATATTGAAAATATCGCGATCTGAAATCAAACCTATCAAAGTTTTTGACTTAACAATTGGTATATGCCGAAATCCTTTACCTTTAAATATAGAAACCGCTTTACTAACACTGTCCTTTGGCCCAAGAACAATTACTTTCTTTATCATGATATCAATTGCATAAGCCGTTATTTTATCCGTTTTTTTTCTCAATGGAAAAGCACGAAATTCTCCAGAAGATCTGGTTTTTTCTACTCTCTGAGGATAGTCTGAAACATAATCAAATTCATGAGGAGTTAGCAATCCTCTAGTCAATAAGTAAAAACTCATTGCTTCTCCAGTAAATCTAGCAATATTTTTATACAATTCTCAAAATACCTATGCTTTAATATTATGGAGTGAATTTTTATAGATTGCAATAATGGAGACAATATGGTTTCAGGGCCAATTATTTTTACGGTTGTCATACTCTTAATTTTGGCAATGTTCTAAAAAAAGCTTACATATCTTTGCATCACTGCATTCGAATAATCTTTTGGCCTAATGTTCTTTTCCAAAGATTTTTTAAGATTTCCAGGGCCCATATTGTAGGCAGTAATATACTTTCTACCATCGTCTTCATACATACTTTTTAAGAAATATAAATAGGCCATCCCTATTTCTATATTTTTTTCTATTGAATAAAGTTCATCTTTACCAGAATAATCAATACCAAATAAATCACTAATCCATTTGGCCGTTTTTGGTAAAATTTGCATAGGACCAATTTCACCATCGTCTCCTTTTATCTTTGCGTTGTAAGAAGATTCATTTTCAATCACAGCAAGTATAAACATTGGATCAAAATTATATGCCCAAGTGTTTTTCAAAATTGAATTGATTATAGTGTGGCCCTTTATTTTTCTAAATCTTTTCAGTCCAACACGTTTTTTTAAAAACTTTATTATCTCGTCGCGAGTATGATAATTTTTGGAAATATGGTCTAGGTTTCTATTATAACTCTTTAACCCTAAAATTTGTTTAGCATGCTCAAGTCTTATTTTCTTCTTCAGTTTGCTTGGAATAAATTCCAAAGCAAAAGAATTTGAAGTAAAAGCAATTAATGTAAATAAAAATACCTTTTTAAACATTTGTCATTTTCTCCGTTAGCTCACTAATATATTCAATAACGATGCCACTTTTAGTGGGATAAGAGCTTAATTTCACATAATTTCATTTAAAAACCTTAGCTACTTTTTAGTCAGTACTGTCCAAACTTTTACCAATAAGCGCTGAATGAATTATAGAAAGAAAAATTGCCCTAAATTCTCTCTTTTAAGAATTAATCATCCGTGTTAAAACGCCCCAAAGAGTACATTAATTCTAACTAGATACTGCGGTGCAATCAAAAAAGGGGTCAACTCATGGAAAAACTAATTCTAGCTATAAGTACACTACTCGTTTTAGTTTTTAATCTTTCTTGTGTTAAGCAAGAAAAACTTGGATCTCAAAATAATCCTATAAAACTATATTTTACACCCTCAGTAGATAGTGACACAATCACAACTAACTCTGATGTTTTCATCAAATTCTTAGAAAAAGAAACAGGGCTTTATTTTAAAACAGGAATACCAACTTCCTATATAGCAGTTGTCGAATCTTTTGGTTCAAAACGTGCTGATATCGCGGTAATGAATTCATTTGGATATTTGCTGGCCCATTCAAAATATGGAGCGCAAGCAAAGTTAAGAGTTATTCGCTACGGACATGACTATTATCAAGGACAAATTATTGTAAAAGCAGACAGTGGAATTGAAAAGCTATCTGATCTTAACAACAAAAAATTTGCTTTTACAGATTCCTCTTCAACATCTGGATATATGTTTCCACTGAAAATACTTAAAGATGAAAAGATAAATTTAGGTGGACAGGTATTTGCGATGAAACATGATAATGTTGTAACAATGGTATATCAAGGACAAGTGGACGCTGGAGCTACATTCTACTCAGAACCTGATGCTGATGGAAAAATACGAGACGCCAGGGCCAGAGTTAAAACACAGTTTCCAGATGTAGAAGAAAAAATTAAAATACTTAAAGTAACAGAAAAAATTCCAAACGACCCCTTTGTTTTTAGAAAAGAACTTCCCAAGGAAATAACTGACAAATTTATTTCTGCAGTAAAAAAATTCATTACTACAGATGAAGGTAAAACCATTTTTGAAAATATCTATAGTGTAAATGGTTTAGCTGATACAACTGATGAAGATTATGACGGACTAAGAAATATGGTTAAGGCAATAAACGTTGATGCCGAATCAATTCTCAAAAATAATAAGGGCAATTAAAATGTTAGAGATTACTAGACTACAAAAAATCTATCCAAATGGATGCCATGCACTTAAAGGTGTAGACGTCAAAGTGAAAAAAGGAGAATTTCTTGTCATTATAGGTTTAAGTGGCTCCGGAAAATCTACTTTTCTCAGATGCATCAATCGACTTCATGACCCTTCTTCAGGCTCAATTAAGTTAAATGGAAAAGAAATTACAAAAATTAAAGGTCGTGAACTTAGAAAAACAAGATCTAAAATTGGGATGATTTTCCAGCATTTTAACCTTATACCCAGAAGAACTGTACTCACAAATGTATTGTCTGGAACATTAGGACGCACCGGTATTATTAACTCAATTTTAGGCAATTATTCTAAGAAAGATCTTGAAAGAGCAAAGAGATATATTGATATTGTTGGTTTATCTGGTAAAGAAAACGTAAGAGCAGATAATCTCTCTGGAGGACAACAACAAAGAGTTGCAATCGCTAGAACACTTATGCAAAATCCAGAAGTTTTATTAGCAGACGAACCTGTTGCTAGTTTAGATCCTGCTACATCTCATTCCGTGATGCAATACCTAAAGAAAGTAAATGAAGAATTGGGTGTCACTATTTTGTGTAATCTCCACTTTCTTTCCTTAGTTAGGCAATATGCAACCAGAGTAATAGCGTTAAAAGGTGGAGAACTTATCTATGAAGGTTGTCCAAATGACATAGATGAGAATTGGTTTCAAACAATATATGGCGAGGACGCTGTCGAAGTGACAATTGACTAGGGATAAAAAAGATGGCCAATGAAAAAATACACAACACAACTTTTATCTTAAACAACGAGCAATTTTCTATGAGAAAAATAATATATTCTATACTTACAGATATTCTTTTATGGTCCTATACAATTTTAGCTGTATACAAAATAATCTTACAAAGAATTATTTTAAATCTTAGACATATAGAATTTTCATGGATTGAACCAAGTTTTGCGCTTAGTGCAGGAATTTCAGTCGCTGGACTCCTCTATTTTATACCTCGGTTTTCAATTGGTAAGGCCATCTTTAAAATTGAAAAAACAATCGACCCTAATAAAGGTTTATCAAGAAATCCCTTCTTTTGGATCGGTTTTTTTATGCTTGTTGTAACTTTTATTGCAGGTCTAAATATCTCTCAAGTATCAATCTATGAATTTTTATCAGCAGATGGATTAAGTGGCGCTAAAAAAATATTTAAAGCACTCATTACTCCTAATTTTGGAATTTTTGAAGAAGCACTATTTGCTGCAATCGAAACGATCTATATGGCATTTATGGCCACAGCTCTTGCGATTCCATTTGCTTTTATTATTAGTTTTCTAGCAGCTAGAAATCTGATGAAAGACTCACGTCTAACAATGGCCATCTATTCTCTCACAAGGTTTATCTTAAATGTTACCAGATCTTTAGAACCACTTGTTTGGGCCATTATTTTTTCAGTGTGGGTTGGAATTGGACCTTTTGCAGGGATGCTGGCCCTTATGCTTCATTCCATTTCTTCGCTTGCTAAACTTTATTCAGAGCAAATTGAAAATATTAATGAGGGCCCGATTGAAGCGATGACCGCCACAGGAGCACATCCTATTCAAATTATATGGTTTGGAGTTGTACCTCAAATCGTTCTACCTTTCTTGTCTTTTACAATCTATAGATGGGATATAAATGTGAGGATGGCCACAATTATTGGTTTAGTTGGAGGAGGAGGAATTGGTACTATGCTTATGCAATACCAAGGTCTGGCAAAGTGGAATGAAGTGGGACTCCTAGCTGTTGTTATCGCGGCCATTGTTTGGGCGATGGATTGGTTGTCTTCGAAAATAAGAGAATCTATCAAATAATATAATCCTGAAAACTCTAATATTTCTGGACAAAAATAGTCATACTGATTTACTTCAATATGTTCAGTGCGCCCGTTTACAAATGCTATGATTTGAGCAAAACTGGTGCTAATATTAAAAGATATTTAAGGGAGATTTTGATGCCATCATTTGATCTTGTGTCTTCAATGGACATGGGTGAGTTAAAGAATGCAATTAATATGGCCCAAAAGCAAATATCAGGGCGTTATGATTTTAAAGGTGCTAAATGTGACATCATCCTTAAAAATGATAATGAACTAGAAATCATTGGAGAGAGTGAATATCAAGTAAAAACTGCACTTTCTATTCTTTACAATAATATGGGAAAAAGGGGCCTTTCTTTAAAAGGTATCGACCCACAAGATATAAATCCATCCGGTCTAAAGTTACATAAACAACAAATTATAGTTCGTTCTGGAATAGATAAAGAAAAAGGTAAAATCATCAATAAAATCATCAAAGATTCAAAACTAAAGATCACTTCTCAGTATCTAGATGAAAAAATTAGACTTACTGGAAAAAAAATTGATGATTTGCAATCTGCTTTCAAGCTCCTAAAAGAGCATAAAGATATTGATATCCCCTTAGGTATGGAGAATATGAAATAATGTTTACTTTAGATGAACGATTAGAAAGTGAGTTTGTTCTTATTGGGCAAACAGAGGTCTGTGAGGTACTTGTCAAAAAAAATAGTGAGGTCCCATGGGTTGTTTTAGTTCCCAAAGTAGAAAATGTCTCAGAATATTATGAACTTCATCATGGTGTCCAATTTATTTTGCTTGATGAAATAAACTTCTTTTCTAAATTTATGAAGAATAAATTTGAAGCCGATAAAATCAATATCGCAATGTTTGGAAACATCGTCCCACAGCTACATGTTCACATTGTTGCCAGATTTAAAACTGATCGTTTCTGGCCAGGAAATATTATTGGTCATGAACTTGAGGAAGAACACGATAAATCTGAAAAAATTATAAGTGGGATAAAAGAAGTTTTAGCTTCTAAAGATTCATTTGTAGTTCATCAGACCTAGTTTTTGAATCCATTCAAGAACTAGGCAGCTAACATTTCTTAAGTGAAATCTTTAGATTTTAACAAAGTTGCCATTTTGATTCATATTTTTTGGCATCTTTTCAAGTTCTCTTCTTTTATCTGTCTCTTTGGTCATTTTCTTCACGAGTCGTCTTACAAAAAACATTTTTAAAAGCATAATAGGATTTCGGTAACCAAATGGCATCCATCGTTTTTTCATTTTATATCCATAAGCATCTATTTGAACGGAAAAGGGAGCGGCCAAAACGTGTCCACGTTTGAGTAAAATTTTCATGGCCTCTGTTGCACAAATTGCCGAAGCAATATTGATTCCCATTGGAGTTGATGGGACTAGATGGGTTGCTAAATCAACACGTGATGGGTCTATAATATGCGGACGGTGTAAAAGACTAGGTGCAACTCCTAAAACAAATCTTGTAACTTTCTCTAATTGTGTTTTGGCCTTATGTGTACCAAAGTAATCAGCAAAACTCATGTTTCCTTTTTTTGGTATGAAATTAATCATGGCAGAGCTCATACCCATAGGCCCAACATTTACGGCCGGAATTTTAAGTTCCCAAAGTCTTTTAAAGAGAACTTCTCTTAAGTCTTGAACAAAAAGATCTAGACTATCAATATAAAGGTCAACGTCTTTTAAAAACAGATCAATATTGTCTTCTGTTATTCCTTTATCAAAAGTAGTGATTTCAAGCTCAGGATTTATATCAAGGGCCATTTGTTTTAATGTTTGAACTTTAGATTCACCCAAAGTCGTAATATTGGCACCAGCTTGACGATTAAAATTTGCTAGTTCAAAATTGTCTAAATCTGCTATATGAAATTTTCCAACACCAAGTCGAACAAGTGTTAAAAAATGAGTTCCACCAACTCCACCCATACCACCTATAGCGACTCTAGAATTTCTAAGTATTTGTGCCTCTTCTGGGGTTATCCAACCCAAGTTTCTCTCAAAAGCTCTGTGATAGTTAAATTTTTCTTTATTTTCTGCTCCAGTACTCATGACATCTCCCTATTTGGTGTTAATCATACTATTTGAATCAATTATGACCTAATTTAAAAAAAATTTCAGAATTATGAGAAAATACTAGACGTCATATTTATTTTTTTTAAACGTATAATATCAATTACTTAATAAGATCTTTTGCTCACTATTTTCTCGCTTTTTATATTATAATAAAATTTATAGACGTCAATTCGAGGCCAAGATGATACGACCGAATGTTTTTGCATATGCCAACTATAAACAATATATTGAGGACATGATGTCCTACAAAAAAGGACTTTCACCCAATTATTCTTATCGAAAATTATCAAAAGATTGCGGCTATACAACTTCTGACCATTTTAGACAGATTATCAAAGGTAAGAAAAAAATGGGCCAAGGAGGTCCTGAAAAAATCATCAAAGTATTCAATCTCAAAACCAAAGAAGGACAATTTTTTAAAGACCTGGTTGATTTCAATCAAGCAAAAAATCATGAACAGAGAAATAAATATTTAAAAACTTTACTAACATACGAAGAATTCAGACTAAAAAATCCTCTCATGGAAGCACAATACCTCTACTTTTCTAAATGGTACTACTTAGCTATTAGAGAACTTGCACAAATTATCTCCTTCAAAGATGATCCAGAATGGATTGCTTCGGCCTTAAATCCTGCAATTTCACCGGCCCAAGCAGTAGAGGCACTGATCAATCTCCAAAAATTAGAATACTTAGAGAGAAATGAATTTGGTTTTCTGGTCCAAGGAGGAGGAAAAACAATTGATATGTCTGGAGAAATTTTCTCAACAGGAGCAATTAACTATCACTTTGAGATGATTGACAAAGCAAAGGAAAGTATTGAAAGATTTGACCGTGAACACAGAAACCTGACAACTCTAACAATACCTTTCAATCTATCGCGAATGGAAAAAATGAAAGAGCTTATTTACGAATTCCAAAAACAACTTATAGAACAATTTGAAGGTGATGTTGAAAATGATCAGATATATCAATTAAATATCCAGTGTTTCCCTCTTTCTAATAAAATTAAATAATTCCAATAAGTGAAAAGCTCAGATTTTTGGCGGTTTGTCCTTTAATTCCTGATAACTGAACTCAATAATTGCAAGGGGTTACTCTTTGTTCTATTACGTAAAGTACTTTCAATTTATTATTGTCAAATAAGAATGAAAAAAGAGTTTTTATGAAACCAATATCGATAATTTTCTTCTTCTTTTATTTCCTCCTATCTTGTGAACAAGGGAAAGAGGGAAACTCTACAATTATTGGAAACCCTTTAACAAAAACGGCACAATTTTTGGATAAAAATAATAATTCATATATCAGATTTGACGAGGCGTATACACAATCTCTTTTGGCCGGAAATTCTATTGGGAAAAAAATAAATGACAACGAAATAAATCTAGAAAAAAATAATTTAAGTCTGATTGATTACAATCAAGATCACATATTTGATGAGCTTGAATATCAAACATTTCTTAACTATCGTACGCAAATATTTGAAAACCAAGATGGAAATTATCTGTGTACTAATGAAGAACTTTTTAATGATTTTTTTAAGCTCACTGATGGATATTTTTACTTTGACGAGTTCTGGCCGGGAAAATTATCTTCAAATCTCTATAATAGTAAATGTTTAACTTCCTCTTATAATCAACTGCTTCTTAAGGCACTTGAAGCAATAGACCAAAACAAAGACGGACAATACGATTCAAATGAATTTCATAGACTCTATGGCCATATTAATGGTTACAAAGATCCAAATGATTTAGATAATCTATTTGGAAATAATATGGGAAAACATTTTTTTAATCTTTGGAACATGGACCATAGAGGAATTTTGCCCAGAACACTTACTTATGAAAATGTGATGACAGGTGCCATCTTAGGCATTTCATTTTCTTCATGGAGAAATAATTCAAGGTTTATTAGGCAATGGATTAAAGATGAGATGTATTCATTTCAAATTAATAGAGTAAGTATGTCTATTTCACTTCTTTATCCTATTTATGGGATTGGAGAAAATTATCGTGGACCAATTCCAGATAAACAAGAATATCCTATTGCCGACAATAAAGATTTATCTCAATTTGATTTGAACGAAGATGGAGTTTTTAATTTTGTAGATAAAATTGGAATAGACTACTTAACTCATATATTATTTTTGAATAAATCTTCCAAATGCACTTACACCAGTTGGAACTACTCTATTTTTAGCGTTGAAAGAGAATGTGAAGAAGGTGTTAAATACATAGATAGGGATTTCTTCACTTTTCCTTTTGAAAAAAATGAGATCTATTTCACAAACATTAGGATAGAAAATGATCCAGAAGGAAAACTAAAATCTCAAAGATTTTTTTATAAAACACTGCAACGTATTCTACCATACTCCCTCAAACATCGAAAATACATGACTGATATTTTTCTTGAAAATAATTTGGAATTCCCAAGAAATGATCTCTTCGTAAATTCAGATATAGGTAATATCTTACTTAAAAATTATGATGGAAATTATTACGATCATCCTCTTATGAGTTATGATTATCCTGATGATGTCTATAATCCTGATATTTCATGTAACCTTTTGGCCTCTTATATTAAAAATATGGACTACTCAATCAAACTTGAATCGAATGAAGTTCAAGAAAAATATTTTATAGAAAAGGAAAGTCTTAAAAAGGACATTTTATCTGACGAAACAATTGCTCAAGATTTACAGAATAATGACCTCTCAAAAGATGTCCTTTCACACTTTTTGAAATAATAAGTCTGAAATGCCCTTCTAAAAAGTCCTCTGCCATGTGCATTGACACTATCTCTTTTGATTGAAAAAATGCGCTAAAAAAGGATGCATATATGAAACGTTTAATCATTATTTTTGTGTTTCTTAGTTCTTGTTCAGGAACGCGACCAAAAGATCTCGGAACTAAAGAGGGAAAACTACTCTCTTGTCCAGAAAAACCAAATTGTGTAAGCTCTTTTGCTGATCCCTCTGATTCAGAACACTATATTAAACCAATTGATGCTAGCAAATATTGGGATAAGGCCTACACGGCAATTCAATCAATTCTTCAGAATGATAAAGTCAATTTTAAAAAATCAGAAAAGTATTTTTATGCCGAATATGTCTCAACTATTTTTAGATTTGTAGATGATGTGGAGTTTTATTTTGATGAAGAAAAAAAAATTATTCATATGCGAAGTGCTTCAAGGATAGGACATTCGGACTTTGGAGTTAATAGAGAGAGAATGGAAATGATTCGTTTAAAATTCATTCAAAATGAATATTAGGTATTTTCTTTTTTAAATTTATCTTTTCTGTTGTATTTTGACTTATCTCTATGCACTCTTTGCTGTTTTGTCGAAGGGGCCTTTGTTGATTTTAAAAATAAAAAAATTTGAAGACAAACTTCACAATTGTATTTAGGCAATTTTTTCCCTTTATATTTTTTATGTTTTTCACAAATGAGTTCTTTCATATTTATACCTATGTTTTAAATTCTACTCTAAAATTAAAAATTTTTCCTACATTATAAATTTTAGTCTTGTGATAGAATAAAGACCTCAGGTATTTTATGAAACTATTAGCACTCATTATCTTTTTTAACGTAATAAATTGTTTTGCAGCACAAGACAGGTTTTCTTTATCTTTTGGCCCCGTTAGAGTTGGTGAATCTAGAATTCCAATTAATATTGAAGATTTTTCTCATATCGTAAAAAGCTCAAAATATAAAATTCAAGCAAAATTTGAAAAGAATTCTGTACAGTGGATTAGGAATGAACACAATCTGCTCACTCCAAGGGCCAGATTTTCGATTAAAATTTTTCATCCTGATAAGAAACTTCTCATTCAATACTTAGGTCGAACGATCACGCTACAAAAGTCTGAACATTATTTGAAAACAGATATATACGTACCACTGTTTACACCTTCTACTATAAATATTTTTGAGCAATCCAAAAATGTCGCTCAAATTACATTTCATAGTCGTCCTCCAATTGATAAAACAGAGACAAAACTCATCGACTACTCCTGTATTCGCTATAAACTCAATTTTGAAGGTATTGAAAATGACTACGTTTCAGTTGGTTGCCATATGGAAAGAATCGGCAAGCTTGGAAAAGAAACACCAAGACTTGAGGTAACTTGGACTACCACAAATTATAAAACAGTTGATGGAGCTGAACCACCTTACATGACCGTTCTCACCTCTTCAGAACCTTCAATAATTCCTGTCATTGATCCACATGGAAATAAAAAAGATATTACATTAACTGCAAATCTTCCTAAAAGAATACATAGAGTAAATACGGCCTGGGGTTTTGGCCCATATCTCTTTCGTTCACAAAGATTAGGTCAAACTCGTGATTATGATTGGGCACCTTCGGCGATGTTCTATGGAAAGTTCGAGTTTGACAACACAACTTCTCTTCGTTTTTTTGATGCTGCTGTTTTGAGAGATTCTCTTTTTAATAATTTTGGACTTTATTTCGCTTACGAACTTGCAGAAGTTTTTGATAAAAGAATCTCAATTATTCCACTTCTTGGAATACAAGGTCTCACTTTTAGATACGGCCCTAAGGGTGAAGTAAAAACCGATCTGATTTATCCTCAAGGCTTTGAATTCAGTTTCCGCCATCCCTTTGGCCTTAAGAACTATGTTTTAGGTGGAGGAATGTTTCTAGATGCCTCAAGCGTTTATGACTATTCGAATGCTTGGATTCGTTTCGGAAAAGGTATTTTTTGGGAATTAAATTACATTAGCTGGGATGACAAGGCCGGAGATAAAACTGCCATGTATGGGATTTCAGTAGGTCTACCACTAGTCTCTTTTTTTTAAGCATAATTTATTTAATATATTACAGTTTGACTCTTGTTGTTAGAAAGTTTATCTATACATTTTCCTCCAAACGTTGAGATCAAAAATGAGAATTTTATGTTTATCTCTATTTTTACTTATTTCAAAAAATCTACTTGCCCAAAGAAGAATCGATTCAAATCATTCAATGAGAAAAGAATATAAATGTTCAAATTTAATGATAAATCAATTTCAATTTAAAAAACTACAATTTGATCAATATTTAAAAAAAAATCCTACTGAACACGAAATTAGAGAACATGTTCTTACATCTGCTCCCTACGTGATCGATGTTATTTTCGATAGATACAATAAAGAAATCACTCACATGGAAAAAAGAAAATATCGTATTAAAGAAATTAAAAAAACCTATCAAATATTATCCTGTCCAGTGTGTTCTGGTTCGAGTGTTATTTTAAGAAGAGTATTACTTGTTTTATTAAAATCATTTCCTAATATAGAGTCACTTATAAAAATTGCTAAGACCAAAGATTCTATAGGTGATTCTGGGTATCTCCATGATTTTATAATAATTGAAAACTACTATGGTAAAGATAATCATCTCATTATTGATCCTACGATACGTCAGTTTTTTTATGGAAAAATTTTTAATCCAAAAAGAATTGAAAATAATATTCCACTAATTTTTGTAGGTTCTTTTCCTGAACTTGAAAGAATATATAAGGCAAATCTACCTCCAACATTTGACTCTAAAAGATGGTCTGATCAATATAGGGATTACTATTTACTTGATGAAGAAAATTATTAATATTCTATGCTTAAAATTCTTTGAGCTCGTTTAAGTATGTGTTTTTTGCGATTAAATAACTTTCAAAGTGATTGTGGTAAATAGCACATTCTTCTTCAGACAAAGGTCTTTGCACTTTTGCTGGGGAACCCATGATCAAAGAATTCGGGGGATAAACTTTTCCAGGTGGAACGACACTCCCAGCAGCAACAACAGAACCACTAGAAATTACTGCTTTATCTAAAATTGTAGAACCCATTCCAATTAAACAGTTATCTTCAATTGTACAACTATGTAAGGTAACCTTATGTCCAATTGTAACATTTTTACCAATTTTTAAATCAATGCCATCTGATACATGTAACAGGGATAAATCCTGAATATTTGTATTATCTCCAATACTAATAGAAGCAACATCTGCTCGTATCACACTTTGAAACCATGTACTCACGTTGTTGCCCATCATTACTCTACCAATTACAACAGCTGTAGGAGCGATAAAGCAACCCTGACCAATTTGTGGTTTGTATTTTTGAATCTGATAAATAGGCATCTTACCAAGGAAGCTTAGAAAGATAGTTACCCAAATCTTTCATGTCTTGTGGAGTAAGTTTTTTAAGATAAGGATTCATAATTTTGTTTTCACGAATCCCATTTTTCATATCAGAAAGTTGCTTTTCAATATACCAATCATACTGTCCGGCCAATTTCGGTGCGTTCTGTCCCTTTTTCCCTTCTGCTAACTTTCCATGACATGTCACACATTTGGAATTATAAATTTTTGAACCGTTTTCTAACTCTGGTGTATCAAGCACGACTACAGGTACGCCCGCCTCCTTGCCTTCTTCCATTGTTTTATGTTCAGACCTAGGATGCTTCAACTCTTCCAGCTCTTTCATTTTAGATTCATAGGCATCCTTCTCATTTTTAAAAGAAAACCTATCATTAACAACTTTACCATTTTTGAAATAGTTAAGTGATGTTATAAATGCAAGCGTAATACATATAGTGACAAATACCACGAGTCTGGCCATGATTTCTCCAAATGCTTATTTTCAAATTAGGACTAAATATAAGTTTTAAGTCAATAATTGGCAATAGTACCAAACTAGCTAAGTTTCTCAAACAATTCTTCGACTGTGTTGACAACCCGTATTAACTCTCTGTCACGTTTAGAGAGAAATCCTTCTTCAACTATTTTGTCAAAATGAGCTATAAGGTGATCGTAGAACCCAAAAACATTTAATAAATAACAAGGTTTATTATGCTTTCCAAGTTGTGACCAAGTTACGATCTCACAAAACTCATCCAATGTGCCAATTCCTCCCGGAATAGTAACAAAACAGTCTGAACTATCATACATTAATTTCTTTCGAGCATGCATTGAGTCGACAATTTTCAATTCAGTTAGACCCATATGTGCCACTTCGAATTTAACAAGAACTTCAGGCATTACACCTAATACTTTTCCACCATTTTCTAAAACAGCATTAGCTACTTTACCCATGACCCCAATATTTGCCCCTCCGTAAACAAGTTTAAAATTTCTTTTTGCAAGCTCTATCCCTACTTTTTCGGCCAAATCTAGATATTTATCCCCAAGTCCTTCGCTCGATCCACAGAAGATATTCACGCTTTTCATACTTTAACCCACCTTAAACTCATTATTAGGGCAATATAAAAGGCCTAATAAGAACTTCTACAAGCTGCCCCTCACTTTCGTAGGTTATTTTTTTCTTCTCGCCAAGGGATATTTTCATTTGTTCACCAGAATAAGTATGAATATGCCCTCCATCTGTATCAAACAGCTGAACCGTCAAATCGATATTTGCTGTTGGGCCATAGTCACCATTGTTTTCTGAAAATTGTGAATTGAAATGAAATCGATGGCCATCTTTCATAACAAGGTCAAGACCCTTTTCATTATCCATCACTTCAAGCGAATGTAATTCACTTACTAGGGTTAGGCCCTTATCAATTCCTTTTCTATGAGTAATACTAATTTCAAGGTTTATGTAGGCCATTGCCACGTTTGTGAAGAATAAGGCGAGGATCACTTTAATCATAAGGGCATTGTAGAATGTTAATAAGTAAAATAAAAGCTATAAATATTCAGAACACTTTTGTCTTCCTTCTAGGGCAAACGATAAGAATGTCAGTCATTTTTTTAAGCCTAATGGATTCTTCCAATATAAAACCCCTTTTTCCACATTTAGATAAAATAGTTCATTTTTTTATGTATTTTGTGATGACTTTGCCGTTTCTTTTTCTTTATAGAACACCAAGATTTATTGCTATTTCACATATATTGATGGGAGTAACGATTGAATTAGTCCAACCATATGCAGCAAACAGAAGTTGTGAAATACTTGATATGGCCGCAAATACATTAGGTGTAATTGCTTCTGTCATTTTATTTAAAAAATTCTGGTTCAAATACTCCTTGGTAGACAATTGCAACAGGGCCTAGGATTTTCATACAATTTATACCTTGTGATAAATCTACCTCTAACATTCCACCGGGCATATGCACTTTGACATTTTTTATTTCAGGATTTTGACGATAAAGATAAACGGCCATTCCACATGCACCTGTCCCACAGGCCAGAGTCTCTCCCTCAACTCCCCTCTCATAAGTTCTCATATTTACTTCATTATTAGATTTGAATTGGAAAAAATTGACATTTGTGCCTTGTGCAAAGTTCTTGTGATGTCTTATAGCTCTACCCTTTTCTTCAACTTGAAAATCTTTTAAATTATTCACTTCAAAAAAAGCATGTGGTACTCCAGTATTGATAAAAAAGTTCTGAGTATAACCATCAAAAATATTAAGATCGTATAAATTTTCATCTTTTGGAGGATTCATATTAAGTTCAACAACACCTGATTCAGAAACTGATCCATTATAAAATCCTTCTTTAGTTTCAAAGTAGTAATTTTTCTTGTTTATTCCTAAAATTTTATCAACAAAATGAAGTATTGAACGTCCACCATTTGCACAAAGTTCGCTTTGCCCACCATCAGCATCAAAATAGCGCATTTTAAAATCACTTTTTTGAGATTTTTCAACTAAAATTATCCCGTCTGCACCAATGCCTTGTTTTCTTTTGGCCAATCTGGCCCAGAATTCTTTTGGAAAAGTTTTATCAAAAAGATCTTTGCGGTTATCAATAAGAATAAAGTCATTTCCTTGGGCCGAATATTTAAAAAATGTGATTTTCATAAACTTCCTTTATATGCAAGACGTCGTAGGAATCGCTTGGCAATTATAAGACAAGGATATATAATATCCCTTGCGAAAATTCCAATTGAGGGCCATTAGCTCAGTTGGTTAGAGCCCCCGGCTCATAACCGGGTGGTCGCAAGTTCAAGTCTTGCATGGCCCACCATTTTTTGAAAAAGGTCCTTTTTAAGGGCCTTTTTTTTGATTCAACGATTGATTGATTCAGATTCAACACACTTAATGGTGGAGCACACCGCACTCAATACCTCAACAACAGACATGGTGCCTTCAATGATCATTTTGAGGCAACATGACACTATTTTGTAATAATTACAATCGTTAATTCAAGCGTTCTTTAACATGTTATATTTCATCAATCGTTAATCTGCAAAAGGGAGATATTTTGTTTCATTTCTTACCACTAATCTTCTTATTTAATTTGTTTTTGGATGGCCCAAATTATGTTGACCTTAATCAAAACACATTCGATTTATGGAATAAAGCAGGACTTGATACACAAATTGTTAGTGAAGAAATCATCAACAATGAAAATTGTAACCAAAATAAAAAATCTATTATAAATTGTATCTACGCTTTCAACAAACTTCTTGAAATCCTTCCCGAACAAAAAATTCTTTTTCCTCCCTTAAAACTGACATTAAACAATAGTGAATATCCCTATGTTGAGAATATCCTAGAGTCAAATGAACAATATCATTTATTCCAGCTAAAAGATGAAAGTACTGATCCTGAAAACTATGTTTTATCAGATGTTCTGAGATCAAAAAATAAAACACAAATAAATGCTATTAAAAATTGGATTACATTTATTGAAAATGAAAAATCTTATTATCTTAAAGCAAATAATATATTAGAATACATTTCTACTGAAACTAAGAACTATCTCAACTCATTAGATAAAAATACGACTGAAATCAATACAGAAGATCGGATTGAAGCATTTATTTCCTATACTTTATTCAATTCTTTCATGCAAGCAAAGTACGGTGATAACTCTGGAATTGTTAATAGATTAGAATTCGAAAAACAAATGGAATCAAAAGGAACAAGTTTCGTCGGTATTGGGGCCGAGCTTTTCAAAGTAGAAAAGGGATTATTATTAACTCGTATCATACAAAGTGGAAGTGCACAGGAAAATGGGCTTTTAACAGGAGACATTATTACACATGTTAACGGTAAGGATGCTGCTGGTAGACCAATAAATGAAGTTGTTAAAGAAATAAAAGGGAAGGCAGGCACGACAGTTGATCTTACTGTTTTGAGAGAAGATAAAATTTTCACCAAATCTATTCCTCGTAAAAAAGTGAATCTCAAAAATGTTGATTATTCTATTCTAAACTCTCCTTCTGGAAAAATCGGTTATATCAAACTTGCAAGTTTTTTGAATTTGCATGCTGATAAAGATATTTCGCTCGCAATTGAACATATTGAAAAAAATAATGGGGAAATAATTATTTTGGACCTAAGAGATAATGGTGGAGGACTTGTCGATCAAGCAGTTGCAATTGCTGACTTATTTTTAGATAAAGGTAAAGTCGTTTATTCAGCACATTACCTAAATTCAAATATGGTCCAAGTATTTAGAACTAAAAACAATCAAAAAACTAACTTACCAGTAGTATTACTCCAGAACTCTAACTCTGCAAGTGCTTCTGAACTTGTTTCTGGAGCTTTAAGAGACCATCATAGAGCACTCATTGTGGGTCAAACAAGTTATGGAAAAGGTACAATTCAAAATGTTGAACCATCTGATATTTTAGACAATTTGTATTTTACGATTAATGTGGCCAGATTTCATCAACCAAATGGTAGTAGTAATCATATCTATGGAATCATTCCTGACATTGAAATCAATACAAAATTCTCTGATGTTAAAAATAAAGGCATATACCGAATTGGTGATATATCTGTCTTTCCTATTCCTTCTGTTAAAAGCACATTTATACCTAAAATAAGTTCAGAACTTGAAAATTGTTATCAAAATGACGGAAGTGCAGATCAGGATTTTAAGAACAGCTCGATTGAAAGAAGTTATGATTATGAACTGCTTAAGACCATTGATATTGCAAAATGTATGATATCAATTCATTAGAATAAATCTTGTCAATTGATATTCTCTCGACTAGCTTAGTTTGAACATTTCTATCTATTGAAGGAGATATATGAAAGCTTTTTTAATCGCAAGTCTTCTCATTTTTGGATTATCTGCAAATGCAAAAGATATATTTAGAATAGAAATAGGTCAGGACTACAATAATTATTCAAATCAGGAATTAAAACAAAGAATTTGGCGTTTAGAAAATGCAGTTGAACAGCTACAAGTCCAAGTATTTAACCTCAAACATTCTGATACAAGAAAAAACCAAGTTGAATCTTGGTCTTGTACAATAAAGGCCATGGGAGAGGATTTTATAGCAACCGGCAATTCTAAGGCCACAGCAAAAGCAAACGTAATAAAGGAATGCAAAAAAGGAAATGGAGGAGATGGATTTTTTTGCAAAAACCCAAAATGTGAGCAATAATTTATTTATTTTTAATTGTATTATCGTAATCATCTACCAAATGAACAACATTTTTCTTATCATCTATAGACCAAATATCGAAAACTTCATCACTGTCCAGATTTTTAAATGCCAAAACTTTGAATGACTTATCAAGTATTATGCACTCAGAACAAATTTCTTTAAGTCCTGGATTTTCATCTAAATTGCTTATTACACTATAAGTATACCCTTTGGACTTAAGATCATCAGAAAAATCTAAACCCATATCGTAGCGCCCGTATTTGGAGAAATAATCTGTTTGAATTCTGTGATATTCATTCAATACCTTTATGGCCTCGCCAGACAGTTTAGCATATTTTTCTTTTTCTAATGAGATATAAACGTAATAAGCAACTGCTGCTAGTACTAAAACTGCTATTATACGTTTCAAACCCTCACTTTGTTTTATTTTCTGATAATATACAGAGGTAGATGTCCCCTCCTTTACTGGTCTATATCCACTAATGGGAAGACCTTGTTGCGCTCTGTTGGCCATAATTCTTTGCTTATATTTACTTTTTCCAGACAAATCTGCAGACTTAATCGAAATAGACTGTGTTTTGAAGGTAAGATTGAGTTCGTCAGCAACTAGAAATTCTCTTGTCATTTCACGGCTTAGACCACAATTGGGGCATTTAACTTTTTTTCCTATGTATTTTTCATCAATTTTCAACTTTGTGCGACATTTAATACATTCAAAAAGCAAACTCATAATTAAATCCAAAAATTATTTGACTATTTTTCGTCAAATTATAGGTAAATCTTTAGTCAAATTCGAAAAATTCATGCTAATGAGATCATTCAACGTAAATAGGAAAAAAGAGACAACTTGTTAAAATCATTTATTAACTTATTCTGGATATAATATGTTTAAAATTATTGGCCTTATGCTTTATTCAACTTTAAGTTTAAATCTTCTAGGACAAGTAGCTAAACTTAACCCAAATGCTTGGGAAAAAGTTTATTCAAAGGACAGAATAGAAGTATACTCTCAAAAAACTGATCAGTCTAAATTACTGGCCTTCAAGGCCATAGGTTTAATAAAAGGAGATACTGGACAAATGATGGAAATCCTCAGAAACGTTGAAGATTCCCACACCTGGATGCCAAATTTGATTGATAAAAAAACTATCAAAAATATATCTGATTTTGAGGCCATTACCTATAGTGTAAATAATATGCCCTGGCCATTAAAAGACCGTGAGATGATCCACCACAATAAACTAACCATAAATTATAAAAGAAAATTTTTAGAGGTGGATGTTCATTCTGTTGAATATGAAACAGATATGTCTAGCGACAAAAACATTCGGGCCTTTATGCATTTTGGAAGGACTTTAGTTCGCCCATCAAAAACAGATGGCTACACGGAAGTTGAGCTAATCGTACTCGTCGAACCTATGGGATTAATTCCTTCATGGTTAGTAAATTTTGTTCAAAAAGATTTACCTTTTGAATTTCTAAAAGCATTGGAAAAAAAAGCGCAACATTCAAATTACAAAGTAAGACCTTCATTTCAAAAATTGCTTGAAGAACTGAAAAGTATATCTCATCAACAATCTTCAGTTGGCCTAAAGTCCTTCAAAGTCAATCAGGTTGAAAACATTTAATCCAGATTTTTCAAGTTTTTCTTTACCCTTAAGCTCAGGTAAATCAATAACTGCTGCAAACTCGCAAACTGTGCCACCTAGTTTTTCTATGAGATTTTTAGCTCCCATGGCCGTTCCTCCTGTGGCCAAAAGGTCGTCAACAAGTAGAACTTTTTGTCCTTTTTTTATTGAATCAGTATGCATTTCTAAAACATCAGTTCCATATTCAAGTTGATATTCTTGAGATACAGTTTCCCCTGGAAGTTTTCCTTTTTTTCTAACAAGCACAAGTCCTTTATTGAGTCTATAGGCCATGGCCGCACCTAGAATAAATCCTCGAGATTCAATTGCTGCAATAAGATCAAAATCGTAATGTTCATAGCGATTACAGAATTCATCAATACAATAATGAAATCCATCAGAGTTTTTGAGAAGGGTTGTTATATCTCTAAACATGATTCCCTTATGTGGAAAATCTGGCACAGTTCTGATAAGTTCTTTTAAGTTCATATTTACCTCGCGCTAGAGAGATTGCCAGAATCTTGACCTTTAGACAAATTTAACGCGAGAAATATTAGGCCAAAAAAAAACCTCCGTGACAGAACGCAATGAAAAAGTTAATTAAGAAAATAAATTGGTAATAGAAGGAGACCTATTAATGCTAGACATCAAATTCATTGCAGCTAATAAAGATATTGTTTTAAAGGCAATTACAGACAAGCAAATCAAACTTGATGTTGATGAAATATTGAATTTAAATAATCAAATTATTGAAAAAAAACAGGCACTTCAAGTTTTACAGGAAAAACGAAACTCTAATTCAAAAGCTGTTCCTAAGGCCAATGCTGAAGAAAAACAAAAATTAATTGCTGAAACTAAGGAAATTTCTTCTCAGATTAAGACGATTGAACCTGAACTCACTCAACTAAAAAACTCTTTTGATACACTTATGCTACAAGTGCCTCAGATCCCATCAAAAAAAGCGCCCTTTGGAAAGAGTGATGCTGATAATGTGGTCGTTGCTGAAATTGGAAATCGCCCTGAATTCTCATTTTCTCCAAAGAGTCATATTGAAATCCTCGAAAAAAATAATTGGGCCGAATTCAAAAACATTGGAAACGTATGTGGATCTAGAAGTTATACTCTCCTTAACAAAATGGTAATTTATGAACAGGCCGTACTAAGGCTAGCAATGGATATGCTTATTGAAAAAGGATTTAACTTGATGTCAATGCCTTCCCTGGCCAGGGGTGAAGCTTTAATGGGAACAGGTCATTTTCCTGCTGGAGAAGATCAAGTTTACCTTATGGAAAAAGATAATATGTATCTATCTGGGACTGCTGAAGTTCAGATGAATTACCTCAATGCTAACAAAATTCTTTCAGAAAATGATTTGCCAATTCTTTATGCTGGAGTTTCTCCTTGTTTCCGCAGAGAGGCAGGGAGTTATGGGAAAGATGTTAAGGGCCTAATTCGAGTCCACCAATTTTTAAAAGTTGAACAATATATTCTATGCAAGGCGGACATTGCTGAAACTGAAAAATGGCATGAGATCTTGCTCAATAACTCTAAAGAAATGGTTGAAAAACTCGAACTTCCTTATAGAGTCATTGAGTGTTGTACGGGTGATATGGGTGCAGGAAAATATAGAATGTTTGACATTGAATGTTGGGTTCCAAGCGAACAGACTTATAGAGAAACTCACAGCTGCTCAGCTCTACTAGACTGGCAAGCAAGAAGAACAAATACTCGTTACCGAGTTGGTGAAAAAGAAGTCGAATATTGTCATACATTAAATAATACGATGGTAGCATCACCAAGGATTTTAGTGCCCTTAATTGAGTGTCATCAAGATGAAAATGGAAGAATTAGAATTCCCAAGGCATTAAGAAGTTATATGAGAAATGAAGAATATTTAAATTAGTTATTCTTCATTTGAGTTATCAGCAATCTGATCAATCAATTCTTTATTGTCTTTTGAGAATGGATAAACCTCATTAGAAAAGGTTAGAAGTTCATTTTCAGAAGTATTCTTTTTGAAAGCATATTCCTTTACATGGAGATCATTATTAATTTGAACAAGGACTACTTTTTCATAAATTTGAGGCCTGTATAAATTGTCAATTTGGCAAAAATAATCAGAAACATATACTTCAGGAATTTCAGTAAAAGGTTCATTTTTTATAAACTCATACCTACCTCCAATCGATTCAATGCATGTTCCTCTGCTTGAGACTCCGCTTAAAACAATTTCATTAATTTGCGCAAGAGCTGATAAAGATAAAATAAGATTTAATACACATAGAGTTTTTTTCACCAGTTCCTCCTTTTCGAATGAAAAACCTTAACATCGAAATTACGTTTATTCGAGTAATTTTATAGAGTTAATGAGTAGTAACCCAGCTTTTTACTTTTTTGATTAGGATTCTATCTTGTTGATATTATATTCATAAATCACAATAATAAGTCCTAGGTAGCTAAAAATAAACCCTGGCCATGAGTATTGAGTAAAGAATAAGAGTAAAGATTTTGCCTAGTACACCCGAGAAGTTCAGTAGAAATTAAAGTTTTAAACTGGTGATAACGGAGATAATAAAAATGTCTACAATTTCAAATAAGGGTATTCTTCTTGAAACAGGCACGAATGAGTTAGAACTCATGGAGTATTATGTTGCCAATTACAAGCAGGCCATTAATGTCCTTAAAATAAAGAGAATCATTCAATTTGATCCGAATGCCGTTACACCTGTGCTTGAAGTTCATAAGTCAGTTCTTGGAATGATAAAAAATGAAGGAGATATGATTTCAGTTATTGATTTAAGAAAATATTATGGAATAACTGAAGAGTTTGCTGAAGGCCAGGGCGTTGTTGTAATTACAGAATTTAATGAGAAAAAAGTAGGATTTCTTGTAGATAAAATAATCGCAATACGTAGAATTATGTGGAGTGACTTAGAAACGGCCCATGATGTAAAAGAGCAAGGAAACATTACGGCCATGGCACCCTTGGGAGATCATTACCTTACAATTGTTGACTTTGAAAGTGTTGTTGAAGAAGTATTTCCTTCTCACAGTGTAGAAAAAACACATGTTAAAGGTGATAAAGAACTTAGGGCCGATATTAAAATCGCACTGGCCGATGATTCGATAACTATTCAAAAAATGCTTGTGAAAATATTAAATGACAATGGTTATACTAATGTTACAGTCTTCAACAACGGAAAAGAGATACTTGAAAATGTGCTAGCGACCAATTCTGTCGAAAACCCGGCAAATCATTATGACATCGTTCTATCCGACATTGAGATGCCTGTAATGGATGGGCTTACGATGTGTAGACAGCTGAAAGAGAAAATGCCTAGTGTAAAAGTTATTATTGTCTCATCATTAATTTCAGAGCAACTCATTAGAAAATGCCAAACTGTAAAAGCAGATAGAGCAATCCCCAAAAGCCGTCTAGATGAAGTAATCCATGAAGTGGATAAAATGTGTCTGGAAAATGATGGACTAAAAAAAGTTGCTTAATTCATCACTTCAAAAAAGTTTTTAAATGATTTATTTACGTGAATATAATTATTCAAATGACCGCCTTTGTTTACTCTTAAAAAAAGGTAGGCCATCATTATAATTCGATGATCTGCGGGTAGATTTGTTAGATCTATTTCACTTGATTTTTTGACTCCTCCAACAATAATCAAAGTATCATTTGCATATTCATGTTGAACACCAAACGCACGAAGAATTTTTAAAATCTCTTCAACTCTATCACTTTCTTTATGTCTAAGGACTTCTAGGTTTCTGAGATAGCTAGTCCCTTCACAGTAGCTACAAACGAAGGCCAATGTGGGAACAAGATCAGGAAAGCCTGAACAGTCTTTATCGATAGGATGCAAAGTTTTCGCTTTCTTTAGACTTAATCCATCTTCATTTAATACCAGTTTTCCACCCATTTCAGTGATAATTTCCAAAAAAATTGAATCTGCTTGAAAAGGATCTACTACTTTATAGTTTGAAACTGTTACGTTTCCATGAACAAGCGCCAAGGCCAATGGATATGAAAGAGAGCTAAAATCAACAGGTATTTCAAATACGTTTTTACCACTCTTAAATTCATCTATTAAACTTAAAGTCATTTCAAAATACTTTACAGAATTTTCCATATTGAGTGGAATAATTTGTAGCGAAGTGTTTGCAAAAGCAAGATAAAGTCCAGTAGCAAATTGAGTAGTTTCATGGGAAGGAATTTCAACCGTACCTTCTGTATGAGCTGGCCCTTTAATTGAAATCCATGGAGACTGATCAAGATTTAAACTCGTTACTACTTTTAGTTGATTGAGTGAATTTAACAAATCTTGCATCGGACGTTTTCTCATATGTCCTTTTGCATTTATATTGTATTTTCTTCTACCTCGACTAAGTAGTGGAATCAAGAAACGGTTTGTTGTCCCACCATCACCTGTTTCTAAATCTACTACTTCTATTGAATCTTCGCATTCAGGAAATGAATTTAGAATTTCAATTGAATTTCCTTCATCTATAATTTCTAAACCTATTGCTCTTAGACAATTAATCATTGCTGTCACATCAGATGACGATGAAATATTATTGAGTCTAATTTTGCCAGGGAAGATACTGCTTAAAATCAGCGCTCTATTTGCATATGATTTTGATGTAGGGACGCTTAATGTTTTATCAAAAGAAGTTGATGTAACATGAAAGGTATCAGACATTGAGAACTCTTTTAAATCTAGTTTTAAATTCTTTAAGTGACATTTTTGTGATTAATGGATTTCCAATTTTAGGTATATCTATTAATTCAATTTCGTTTTGATTCACAATCTTCTTATCTTTAAGGATATATTCCATTAATTTGTCTATATTGACTATTTGTTCTAGTGGTTCTTTAAGAGGAAAGGAAAAGGCATGTCCATATTCTAATAGTTCATCTACCAATTCATCTCTTCCAAATAATTTCAATTCGTAAAACATTCCCCAAAATACGGCCATTCCATGGGGATACTTATATTCACTTTCAATGGCGTGTCCAATAGTATGCCCAAGATTTAAATACTTTCTTTTTCCACTTTCTTTAAAATCTTCTTCTGTAATTTTTAACTTATAATCGGCACAAGATTTAAACAACTCCCCTGGAGTGAAATCCCCTTGTGTTAGATAATGAATATCATCTGATAAAAAAATGTACTTTATGATTTCACCATCACCACTGTGTTTTTCATCAATGGAAAGGGTATCGACAAAACTCTCATCTATAAAAATATTGTCTGGTAGATGAAAACCTCCCACCAGATTCTTACCTGAAGTTGAATTAATTCCGACCTTTCCGCCAATTGAAGCGTCTACCATGGACAAGACTGTTGTAGGAATGGCCGACCAGCTTATGCCCCTCAAAAGTAAAGAGGCCACCATGCCTCCAAAATCTGAAGTTGCTCCCCCTCCAAAAGTAACAAGGTGAGCTTTTCTGTGGATGCCCTCCTTAAGAAAAAATTCTAATGCTTTTTCTAACTCAGAAAAATTTTTAGTTGATTCACCTTCTTGAGCAATGAAAGTAATCACTTTGTGCCGGTCAATATTTTTCAATGACTGACATGGCCCGACATAGAGCTCATCAATTTTTTTGTCTATAACAAGTAAAAGCGTATCAGTTTCAATTTTCTCAATTTTTTTAAGAATATCCGAAAAATTCAACCTGTAAATTTCAGTCATACTCTACTCGATATTTTGATAAGCATTTTGTCTCAAGTAATGATCGGCAATAATAAACTTTACCATGGCCTCTGCAACAGGGACGGCCCGGGGGACAATACATGGGTCATGTCGACCTTGTTTTGCCTTTTCTCCAATTGTAGAAGTGGGTTTAAAAGTAATAGAAAAGTACATTCTATCTCCATTTGATATTCCCCCTTCAATTCCACCAAAATGGGCCCGATTCTTCGAGACCTCTTCTCCCGAAAGTTCGGCCATCTTAGATCCGAGTCCATATTCAAAGGAAGTTACTGCACCAATAGACATTAGGGCCTTGGCGATATCTGCTTTAAGTTTATCAAATGCAGGTTCTCCGAGTCCTGCTGGAGCGCCATCGACAATTATAGATATTCGACCTCCAACTGAATTACCACTTTTCTTAAGATCTAGAAGATACTTTTCTATTTCTGAATTTTTGCTCAAAATAGGAAAATGATATGGAGAAAAATCTTGATTAACGTCGATTAATAAGGGATCTTCAATCTCAAAAGGTCCCATTTTTGTTATAAATCCAGTGACTTTTATATTCGGAATGATTAAAGATGAAAAGTGGCCAGCAATGACTCTGGCCAAGGTTTCACGACCACTTGAGCGTCCACCTCCGCGGTGATCTCTTCTCCCATATTTTTGCATATACGTTTTATCAGCATGTCCTGGGCGATAATCATCCTTTATCGCATCATAATCTTTACTTCTTTGGTTGGTATTTCTAACAATAACTGCAATTGGAGTACCTAAAGTATGGCCTTCAAAAACACCAGAAAGAATTTCGGCCTTATCTGGTTCTTTTCGAGCAGTGGTTCCTTTCGTTTTCCCTGGCGCTCTACGATCAAGTTCTTTCTGTAGATCATCAATATTAACCTTTAAACCAGCTGGAATTCCGTCTAAAACAACTCCTAATGCTTCTCCGTGAGATTCACCAAAAGTTGTCATTGAAATTAATTTACCAAATGAATTTCCTCTCATGAAGATAATTTACTTGTACTTAGACCAATTCGTCTACTTGTATTTAGTATTATTCTACATAGGTTATATCTGCAGCACCTCTTTTTTCAATAATTTGTTCCTCATAAGGCATAATCTCATAGACTGGAGCAATATTTTTAAATGGAATGGAAAGATCGTTTATGTAAATCTCGCCCAATTCTAAAAGAGGCCCTTTATCACTTGGGACAATCTTTAAGTCCACTAATCCGCTTTGCAAATTATATTTACCTTCTAAGGAATCAATTTCTATAATTGAATCTATTGATTCACTTTCTTGAGAGACAATATGTACTTTTCCAACTAAATTACCTTCGTCGTTATAGGCATAAAATCTCATAATATCTGCAAAATCAATATTAAAACAAAGTAGAGAAACAAACTCCATGTCCAATTCAATTCTAAATTTCTCACCCTCTTGATTAACCTTATCAAACGATATTAATTCGATTTGGCCTAGTTTATCTTCTACATCGATACAGTTTGCATAGGTATACGAACAACAAAAAATTAAAGACCAAAAAAAGAAAATTAATATTCGCAATTTCAAAATTATCTCCTTTTTTAGAGATAAATCAATGCGTTTTTAAATCACAAATTGCTTTCAATATATTAGATCTTTGCAATACGCCAACAACTTTTCCTTCTTCATCTATAACAGGATAAACGTGAAAAGGTAGCTTTAAAAACAAATCAACTGCTTCAAAAAGTGGTGAGTTTGTCCTACACACAACAACTTGTTTCGTCATGTAATCTTTTGTCACCCCAGATGGAACTTGGTTATATTTTTCATCGTAAGCGTGCTTCAAGCAATCTTTCTCAGACAAAAAACCTAAGAGTTTTCCACTGCTGTTTACAACAGGAGCCCCTGAAATATTTGAATTTAACATCGTATTCGCTGCAACTGTTATGCTGGTTTGTGGATCAAGACATAAAACAGGTGAATAAGTTACATAATTATCAATTGTGAGTTCCTGCTCATGCTCATTTTGATCAATATGACCTTGGTGAACATATTTTGCAAGTTCAGAAACACTTTCACTCATATGGCCTCCTAAAGCATACTGGGCAGTATGCCACTCCTTTAATATGCTCCTCCTCTATTAAAAATGAGTGATAAAACCTTCAAATACAAAAAGAAAGATCAAATCTCCTGTTATTTTAGATCTTTATCTAGTCTCTATTTTCCTTAGGCCAGTAGAATCTAACTTCTTGAATATGTCTATTTTCTTCGCTATACAGTCTCTGATTACAAGGGGATAGATGTGTATAAAGATGATGTAGAGAATTTAAGGGAAATTCAAAGTTTAATTAAAAATAGTATACTCAACCAAAAAAAAATTGATGAAGAAAATTCGAATATTGACACTGTAGAGAAAAATGTTTCTAAAAGAAGCCTCGAAGGTGAATTATTAAAAGAAGAACTTATCATTACTAAAGACCTAATAAGAAATACAGAAAAGGCACTCGATGATTTCCAAATCAAATTATCACAGCTTCAACGAAACCAAGATTTTATCAAAACACAGAAGCAATTGAGTGATTATGAAAAAGAAGAAATATTTTTAGAACAAAAAAAATCTGAAACTGAAGAAATACTCCTCACTCATTATGAAAAAGTCGAAGATATTGAGCAAAAATTGTTAGATCTAGATCAGTTTCTTCAAGGTGCCAACGAATCTATAAAAAAAATGCAAGAAGTTGCATCGCCAAAAATTGAAAGATTTAATAGAGAAATTCAAAACAATAGCAATCGAATCAATAATCTTTTAAATCTTTGTAAAGTAGAAACAAAAGATATATTTCTACATGTTCAAAATATTATTAAGAACGGACAACTCTTGGCCGAACTTAGAGGCAATAGTTGCGGAGTATGTCGTATAGAAGTAGATAGAGTAACGCAATCAAAAATTGAAAATTTCCAGTCTATTGAAAACTGTCCAGGATGTAAGAGAATACTAATTTCAATTTAAAATAGAAATTCGCAGTGTTTTAGAATATGTTGTTTAGTATTTTCAATTTGAAGATATTCTCTATACGAATTCTCTAAATTATTTTCTAGTTTCTTTAAGACTTTAGGTCCCATAAAGTATGAATTAATACCTAAAAAAGCACTATTCCAAATCGTGTATATTTCAAAAGGGAAAGAAAAACTAGTTTCGAGAATTTGATTACCATCTCCATAGACTGACATTGCACCAATCTGAATGGCAATCGAAACACCACTCAATATCCAGCTTAATTTACTAAATGATAATCGACTCCCATCTAAATCATTTGATTTGAAATCTTTAAACGTTTTTAGCTTCTTATCAGTTGTTCTAAATATTTTTTCAATGAAGTATTCATAATTATTAGGAGCAAGAATAAATTTAACATCTCTAATAAATTGAGCACATTTATTTGGAAGATGGTTATTTTTTTCATCCTCAGAAAATTTGATGAGATAATCTTCTAGATGAAGTTTATTCTTGTCTAAGTCATCAATCAAAAATTTTCTGTATTCATCAATTAATTCTTTAAAAACACTTACTTCAATCTCTTCTGTTAAATTTTTAACAATTAATTGTTCTTTTTGGGGAGGAAAATTATCTAAACCCATTCTTATTTTCAAAATTAAATTGAGTTTATGTAAAAGCAAAATATAATTTTTCTCTCCCCCTTTGAGTCGACATAAATGAGAAATCAATTGTTGTGAAAAACTATTTTCATCTAAAATACTACTTATAAACCATTTAATGATTTGGATATGCACTTCATCTGAAATTTTCAATTGATTCTCAGAAACACCATATAACCATTTACTTATTGCATCATAGATTACTTTATAATCTGACTGGGAATCAATTTTCTGATCATCTCTCAAAATAAGTTCTGATTTTTTTGTATAGATTAGTTTTTTCCCAGAAGACGTTGATATATATTTTGGAATTGAATAGAGGTCTCCTAAGGGGACTTTTTCATGAGCAAAACATGTGTTTAGCACCATAAGGCCAAAGAGAATGTGGACCAAACGCATATAATTACTCCGTTACGACAGACATAAATATTAAGTTTCTTAAAAAAAATCAATATTTTTGTAAAATTTATAGCGTTTTGGGGAATAGAAATTTTTCTAATCCGAGAATTAATCAAGATTACTTTTCAGAGTTAATTATTTCATTTATCAGAATTTTTGATACTTAAAAAAAACATCTAAGAATTGTAGGTTATATGATTATTTTAAAAATCTCTGTTCTTCTTTTATCTTTTAAACTTTATTCAGAAACTTTGAAACAAATTATTCCTTCGATTGTATTAGAGAGATCATTTCAAAATATTGAATCTCATTTCAATAATCTACACCTTGATACAAAGGATATTTCAAAAACATTTATTAATCGAGTACATATTAAAAATTTGAAAGATGGTAATTTTCTAAAAGAAAGAATAAAATCTATCTATCAAGCTAGTATAAAAGATGAGTTAAAATCTAATGCCAAATTTACAATTACAATCTTTGAATTTAAACAAGGAATCAATTTATTTTCGAGCTCAATGAAACTTAAATTATTACTCAATAAACTACTTGGTCACCCACAAATACTACCAAGTTCAGAAAAATTAGATTCATTTCATATTGGCGAAGATAAATTTCAAATCTATTCAAATGGAAAAGATTTAACTGTTTTCTATCCTTATAAAAACCTATTTATAATGCTTCAAGGACATTTCGTAGGCAATGAAGAATTTAAAAAGTTTTTAAGTTATAGTGATATATTTTCGTCTCTCAACTTTGAAAATTTAACTTGCCAAGAAAGTTTAAATTCGAATTGAAATTATTTTTTTCAAAATTTTTGCAGAAAACTCTGTTATCTTAACATAAGCATAATAGGCACAAGGAATAAATATTAAGGTAACACCTGTTGCAAATAATAATCCATAAGCAAAACTAACGGCCATTGGTTTTAAAAAGGGATCACCTCCTGGAGAGTGAGCAATTGGCAATAATCCAGCAACTGTTGTAACGGTTGTCAAAATAATAGGCCTAAAACGACTTCTAGCTGCTGTACGAATGGCCCCTTTGAGATCCTTTATTTTTTCACGTTGAATATTAATAGAATTAACGAGAACAATTGAATCATTTACGACGACTCCTATTAGTCCTACAATTCCCATAAATGCCATAAATCCTAAAGCTATCCCCATTATTTTAAAAGTAAAAACGACTCCAATCATTCCTAAGGGTATAGTTGACATAATGACCAGTGGTTGACCAAGGGAAGTAAAAATGGCAACTAAGATAAAAAAGATTGCAAGTATTGCAATGATTGCAGACTTTCTTAGGCCCGACATTGACTCTTTGGTATCTTCATTCTCACCACCAAATGAAAAAGTCATTTCATTAAAATTTTGAACTTCTTTTTTTACTTCATCTTTGAAAGTTTGTTCAATTTTTAGAGGTGTTGTTTTTCGCTTATCAATATCTGCATATATTGTAAAAACTCTTTTATAATCATAACGTCGTATGACAAAAGCACCAGGGTTTGAAGTTTTCTTGATGACTTTATTAATTGGAATTCTCATCCCTTTTGAATTCAAAATGAAGATCTTATCAATAAAATCTAAATTTTCTTTTGATTTTTCATTGAAAGAAAGTGTGATATCAATATCTTCATCTGACTCTCTGATTTCAGTTATCGGATCACCGGCCAAGGCCCTTCTTAACTCTAATGCAATAGATTTTGTATCAAGACCTAGTCTCTTTGCTTCTTCGTCATCAACATTTATGACAATTTGTTGCTTACCTTCCTCAAAATCAATTTCAGCAGTCGTAATTCCCTCTTCTTTTTTGAGTTTTTCTAATAAATTTTTGCTGGCCTTTTGTAAATCTTCAATTCTGGTAGATTTCAGATCAATTGCAACAGGTCTACCTTTTGGAGGGCCACCTTGAACCTTTTTTACTGAAAGAATATATTTTCCTATGATCGGTTCAATTTTTTTTGTTAAATCATCAATAATTTTATCTGTTGAACGCAATCGTTCATCGGGTGGAGTAAGATATAAAGTCATTGAAGCGTAATGTGTTCCGGTTTTATTACCATGTTCTCCCCTTAACATTCCAAGCCTTGTTGTGACTTGTTCGAATTCTTCCTTTTTTAAATCTTCAATGACGATACTTTCGAGTTCTCTCATTTTCATATCAGTCACATCTAGAGAATTTCCTACAGGACCTTTAATTTGAACGAAAACAATGCGAACATCATCTCCAGGAAACAATTCAAAATTCATAGACTTTCCAACAATTGCAGAAATTATGAACGTTATAAAAAAACAAGTTATCATAATGTAGGGATGTTTAAGAATTTTTTTCAATAATAACTCATATATTAGAGAAATTTTATCATACCATCTACGACCCTGATGTTTAACACTGAGATGACAAAAATCTGCTAAATGTGATGGTAAAATAAAAAAACATTCAAAAAAAGATGCTGATAAACATATAATGACCACAGCTGGAACAGACCAGAGAAACTTTCCCATAATCCCTCCCATAAAGAAAAGTGATCCAAAAGCGACCATTGTTGTAAGTACCGTTGCTAAAACAGGCCTGACCGTTTCAAGTGCGGCCTCCTTGGCAGCTTTTTTGGGGTTCATCCCATGTTCCAGTTTCTGATAAAATTGTTCCGCAACTATAATTGAATCATCTACGAGCATCCCTAAAACAAGAATCAGCCCAAACATAGAAATAAGATTTAATGAGACTCCTAGAAAATCCATACAGATAAAAGAAACCATAAAAGCGACAGGTGCTCCGAGTGAAGTCACCAAAGATGTTCTAAAATTTAAAAAAAGTAATAAACAAGAAAAAACTAGCACGATACCAATAAGACCATTGTCTTTCAAAATGTTTAGTCGTCTTTTTACATAATATGAAAGGTCATCAGCAAAATTATATTTCACTCCATTGTTTCTTGGATCAAGAAACTGTTCTTTTACAATTCCTTTGATATGTTCAGTACTTTTTATAATATCTGCAGTTTCATTAATTTTTACATTTAAAAATATAGAGTTCTTACCCATTGCCCGATATCGAAAATCACCTTCTTCAGGTTTTCGAGTAACCTTAGCAACATCTAAAACTTTAACCTTTTGACCTGAATCATTTGAACGAATAACAACTTCTTCAATATCCTTGACGGTGACAAATTCAGAGATAACTCTAACCATTATTTCTTCATTTTTTGTCTTTATATTTCCTGAAGAAAGATTGAGATTTCGATCTGATATCGATTTCGCTACTTCTCCCATTGTTAGTTGATACTGATTTAGCTTATCTGGATCTACCTCTACTGATATTTCATCTTTGTTATAACCTTCCATCTGGACGATAGCGACCTTTTTATATTCTTCAATTTTATCTCTTAACGCTTTTGCAACAGAGCGAATTTTTAAATAATCTTCACCAACTAGAGCGATATTTAGTACCCCCTTTTGTTTATTTGTTAAACTCGTGACAATCGGAGCATCTACATCGTCTGGTAAATCCGTAATTGTATCAATAGCATTTTTTGTATCTTCAAGGACATCATCAAGTTTGAAATCTGGATCAACTTCAATGTAAACAATAGATCTTCCTTCTGCGGATAAGACATTCAACCGCTTGATTCCGCTTGTTCCTTTAAGTACTCTTTCAATTGGAATTGAAACTAATTTTTCTACGTCTTCAGAAGAAGATCCTTTATAAGTGGTGGTGATTAAGATGACATCAAACTCAACTGCAGGAAAAGTTTCTTTCTGGAGTGAAAAAATTGAAAAAATCCCAACCACTAAAATGATAAAAGTTAGAAGATTTACAAGAAGTGACCGTTCAATAAAATAATTTATTATTCCTTTCATATTACGCTCCTATATTTGATACTTTTTTACAAAAGCATCAAATTCTCCACTCAGCATGTAAAAAGATGATTGGATGAGAAACTGATTTGTCAGGAGTTCATAAAAAGTCTTTTGAGAATTGATTAATTCTTCTTCTGAACGTATAACAGTATCAAGATCAGTTCTGCCAAGATTGTACCTTCGATTATTTTGTTCAAGTAATGATTTTGCTAAATCTATTCTTTTTCTAACGCTAATCAATGTATTATTCAAAGATATAGATTCATCTATCAATTTTTCTTTACGAATTTCTAATTGTTTTTCAATCGTACGAATTTCATATTCCTTTAGTCCCTTTTCTATTCCAGCTTTTGCAATGGCCGACTCAGTTAATCGATCATCAATATTCCATGTAAAACTCAAAGAGATGCCAATTTCTCTGTTTTCGCCTCCTAAAAGGCCATCAGTAAATGCATCTCCAAAACTATTTGCAAAATTATTATTAACCCAGGAACTTTTTAAAAGAATTGAAGGTATTTTTGTTCGTTTAACTGATTTAAGATAATTTTCAGATGAAGCTAATTGATACTTTTTCAGATCAATTTCTTTAGAATGTCCATTTGTTTGATTATTGAGATTATCAAACTTAACTGTTTCCAATATTTTGTATTGAGAAATCTGGGCCTCTTCAACATTTCTTTCTAACAGCTCAGATAAATCTTTTAAGGATGATTGATAATTCATTTGAGCATTTATTAATGCTTCTTTTTTACCCTGGTATGCCATCTCTGACTGAATGTAATCAACTTTTTCACTAAGTCCATCTTTTAATCTCTTTCCAATTAAATTTAGTCTGGCCTGCGAACGTGTCAGTGCTTGGATTGCAAGATCACTTTTAGCCTGATTTAATATTACTTTCAAATAATAGGTAAAAAGTTTACCGGCCTGTACTTCTTTTAAATAACTTAAATTTTTCTTCTGTGTTTCAACTCCAATTACTTTACTTTCTAGATCTATTTCATATTTTTTTCCAAAAAAGTTAGCTCCCAAATCTTGAGTGTAAACTAAACCTTGTTTAAATTCTTTAGAGCTTGTTGCTCCACTATATGTAGAAACTGAATCTGAATAATTATATTCGTTTTGAAAAGATAGTGTTCCTCCCCACGCAAAACTTTTATTTAATGAAATTACCTGCGAGAGAGACTCTATATTTGTTGGAAAAAAACTGCTTGTTGAGGGCGAATTTGAAGATGAGTCATCTAAATAAGTACTACTTGCACTCAAACTTAATTTGTTCTCCCCCTCTTTTGCTAATAGATCTAATTTGGAGCTATCAACTTGGGTTTTAGCTCTAGCTAAATCGATTGATTGCTCAATATAAATTGATAAGAGCTTTTCAAAATTTTGACAAAAACATTTGTATGAATTAATTGCGCAAAGAGAAAAAACCATCCACTTCAACTTAGACACTACAAAACCTCCATGAATTGTAAGAAAACCAATTTAAAACATTTAAAAAATATAGTTCCCCGCCTTGTAAAATTTGTACCACAGACGAAATACGTTGACTATAATTTCAGCTTGTTGCATTAATAGTGTCTAAAAAAGAAGGGCCAGGTCATTGCTGGTGTGAGAACACGAGAGGAAGGTCCGGACACCATATGGCAGCGCAGCGGGTAACGCCCGCCCACCGCAAGGTGAGGACAAGTGCAACAGAAAGAATGTACAGGTAATGCTGTAGTGAAATCAGGTAAACTCTGCGTGGTGCAAGCCCAAATAGGCCAATGCTTGAGAACGGCCAGTTTAAATTGGCGGGTAGGGTGCTTGAGGTTAACGGCAACGTTAATCCTAGATGAATAATGGCCCATGACAGAATCCGGCCTATGGCCCTTCTTTTTTTTTCAATATATTCAAAACATTTTCTTATAAATTTAATCTATTGACTATCACTTGTGTAGCTTATTCAATATTTAATCAATAAGAAGGATTACGTATGTCTAAATCTTTTATTAGAGAGTTTTTAATTTTATACATTTTTTTCTCTGATACAACACTGGCCAATATTTCTAAAGAAGCTCAGCAGCTGGTTGATCAAATTAATGAAGATTCACTAAATTTATCAGATCTTTTAAATTTAGAAGTCATCACGGCAACAAAAACAACACAAAATTTATCCGATACTCCATCTACGATGTCTGTTATTACAGAAGAAGATATTGAATATTATGGTTGGTCTACACTTCCTGAAGCATTGGCCCATATACCTGAACTCTATACTAGATATGAAGGACATAACTGGAGTACAGACTTTAGAGGTTATTTCACAAATAACAATCGAAGACAAACTCTATATTTACTTAACGGCCATAAAATCAACGATAGATTTCACTTTGGAGATTTTTATCCAGATATTATTTCTGATTTAAAAAATATCCATCGAATTGAAGTTATTCGAGGCCCTGGAGCAGCTATTTATGGAAATTGGGCCATTACTGGTGTTGTAAATATCATTACAAAAAAATTTGATGAGCTAAAATCAAGGCCTTCTATTTTTGAAGCTGACTTTGTGGCCGAAGATCTTATGCCTTTTAAAAAGGGAATTGATTCTTCTTTTACCCATAAATGGAGACTGGCCTATAGAACTAAATTTTCAGGCAATCAAAGTTTTTCATTAAACACTTATTGGTTTACTGGAAATATAGATTACGATGCCGGAAATAATTGGAAAAGTCCTTATGGAGATGGAAATAGTGTAAAAACAATTAAAGAAACCTCTCAGTATTTTAGTGTAGGCCATAAGGCAAATTTCGAAGGAGGAAAACAAATCCCAAGTTTTGAAATTGATTATAAATATTTGGATCTTACATTAAGTCTTTTCAATCATTCCAAAAGAGTTAATTGGATTCCCCCAAAGGATACAGCAACTTTTGGCCATCCTGATAATGATAGACAATGGGGTACATCTGGCATTGTACTAGACTGGACCCCAAGTGAAGGAGTTTTAAATAATTTAGAATTTAAAACACGAATTTCTTACAATATGAACACAAACAGTGAGATAGCTGATTACGCAACTGATGTAACAAGAGTTGATACAGGACTTTCGTTATTTCTTGATCGTTTAAGAGATAGAGTATTTTTATCATCTGAAAACAGTACTCAACAATATATCAATGGAATACTCCAAAACTATAGGAGCTATATTTCGACTCAACAAAGTAATTTTTCGGATGCTGTTGCAAATTCAAAAGGCGGAGGAGCTCAATTTGTTTATTACGGCATAGACAAAACTTTTGCGGCAGAGTTTCAATTGACCCCTTATAAATCGAGCAATGTCCATTGGTCTATTGGAACCAATTTTGAAAAAGCTGATTATGAGAATAGTCAGTATTTTCGTTATCGAAATGGTGAATTTATTGGTTGGGCCCCATGGGGTGGTATTTCAGATGAAGGTTGGTATACAGGTGTTTATACTCAATTACTTTATGGGGTAACTGAGTTTTTTACCATTTCTGCAGGTTTAAGATATGATTTTCAAAAAGTCGATAAGGTAGAAAGACAACTTGGAGGAAATGTAAGAATAGATTCAAGTGGAAATAATGTGGAGCTGAATGATAAAACTTCTGATAACCTCACTCCAAGAATTTCATTAAACTATAGATTTAGTCCTAGAAATAATTTGAGACTTATCTACGCACAGGCATTTAGATCAGTTCCACCTCAGGAACTTATCCGTCTAGACTTTGGATTGAAAGCAGATTCTGAAACAGTAAAGGACTATGAAGTTATCTACTCTCATCAGCTTTCAAATCATATTAATTTTGATTTAAATTTCTTTTATATGGATAGCAATATTGCATACAGCTGGAATCCTTCTACAGCAAGTTTTAGTAAAATTGACGATGGATGGTCAGTAAAAGGTGCATCGCTTGAATTAAAAACGAACTATGAGTATTTTAGTTATTGGTTTAATACTACTTTAATGAATCATACCAGAACGGCCAATGCTTCAGAAGATTCACCAGAGATGATGTTAAAAGCTGGAGGTCTATATCATTTTAATAAATCATCTTTATCTTTTGAACTTTTTCATCTTGGATCTACAAAACAAGTTGTAAGTGGAGATCAAAACGCAGGAGATACAGGAAATTCAAATAGTTTTAGAGAAAATATTGTCGATCAAACTACCTTTACAAATATCGTTTTTAGGCATCAGTTTTCAAAATCTTATGATGTAACGTTTAAAATTAATAATATATTTGATAGTCAGGTCGACTATGCAATCCCAACCGAAAGTCAAAATTGGGATAAATATACATATACAAAACCCAATTCTCTACCAGGTCTAGGACGCACTATTTATCTAGAATTATCCTATAGAAATTAATTTTTCTACCTCAATAGTGTTGCATTGTAGTTGAATGGCTGATTAACCTCGACAATTCCACCACCTGGAGGTTCTGGAAACTTGATACCACGAATAATGTTTATGGTACACATTTTTACTTCTGAAGGAATTGAGCCCGTTTCTGATTTAATTGCAGCTCTTGAAACATGACCTGAAGCTCCGATTGTAAAATTAAAGCTAACAATACCATCGAACTTTTGGGTTCCAGAACTAAGTGCTCTTTGATAGCATCTCGTAAAGAGATCAGCTCTTGCAACTAGTTCTTTCCAAATTAAATCAGGATCCATGCCACCAAGGACAACTGTTTTATTAGGGATTCCTGCTACATAGTTCACTTTCTTACTAACAATTCCTTCTGTGCCTTGGGTGGTATCAAGTTTTCCATCAGTAGCTCCACTTAAATCCCCCACATGTTGACTGACTGCAGCCTTAGTAGGACGAGTAGCAGTTGGTTCATTTGAAAAAGTTCCGGACTCAAATCCATCTGAACCAGAGTTATTAAGTGCAGATCCCTGTCCAAGTCCCCCCTTTGAGAGCATCGAAGATAAGGCACTGGTAAAATTTTTAGACTTGTAAGTGTCCACATGACCCCTATTTACTCCCCTATTTTTTGAATTTGACTTAGCAGAGCTAGATGAACTTTTAGACTTCGTACTTTGATTTGGAATAACCTTAGTTAGTTTATTATCTTTTCCTTGTTTAGGATTTGCCTTTTTTGGGATATCTGTGGATTTTGATGTTTTCGTCCCTATGGGCTCATTCTTTTCGTTCTCAACTTTTTTATTTGTTTGCTGAGTATCTTTTTTGACTTCTTTGGTAACTGTTTGTTTAGGTGATTTTTGAATGACATCTTTCGGTTTATTTTTAGTACTTGAAATTGCAGGAGATTTTTTTACTGTTAATTTTTCACGATACAAAATAGTTGCAATCCTCTTAGGAGCTTTATCTTTTTCTTCCTCCTGATCAATTTCATAGTTCATAACAATACCAGTAAATAAACTCAAAACAAGTAGCATGATGAACAGAAAGAATCGAAATCGTCTATCTCTTCTAAAATATGGAGCAACGGCAACTTTCGGAGGTTTTTCTGTATTTCTCACAAAGATTTGAATTTGATCTTTGGAAAATTGAAATATGTCATCATTTTGCAATTCAATAGTATTATTACTATTAATTTGTTTTTTCTTACTTTCATTATCTGAAATAATATTCAAATCATATCCATATAGAGGATGAACTAAAATACTTTTATTAATTGTAATGAAATCTACTTTTTCTTCTTTTCCAAGATAAGGATATACAATCTGATCTTTTCCTGGATTAACTCCGACAAGTTTATAAGTATTTTTTACATCAGGAAGATAATCGATTGAAAAAATTCTATCTTGGAAGAGAATAATTACTTCAACCGAGGTTTTATTATGATTATATTTAAATATCGGATAGAGATGTTCAACATCTTCAAATATGTATTCAGTAAAATCGGCCTTTGGATCTTTTGCCAAAGGATATTCAATCCTAGGTATAATTTCTTCGAATAAAGGCGCCTCTACTGGTAGAGTGATATCAAGAGTTGAATCATCAAAAGTAGGTGGAATAATTTGAGGAATATCAGTTAGCATTTCAAGAGGTAGGTTTTCATTTCGAATATTTTTAAGAGATTTTTCAAAGATGAGTTCAACATTACCTACTTTGAGAATATCTCCTTGTTTCAACGTTTCAGAAATAATACGTTTTGAATTTACAAAGGTTCCCGTTCGACTATTTAAATCGTATACTTTTGCTTGAGCCGAAGAAACTTCAACAACACAATGAATTGCGGTCACTGAAAGATCATTTAGAACAATTTCACACGCTTCAGTTCTTCCAACAAGCATACGATTTTTTCTCACAAAAAATAATTGATTATTTTTTGGGTTTCTGAATTGAAATAAGCTTCCTTGCTTCTCTAATGTATTTTCCACTTTAAACGTCCATGTTATCTAATTCTTTCTACTGACCTTCTGATTTTATCATTGAAACTTTTTCTATAAGGTAATTTATTTCGAAACATTTTCTGAAACCTTGGATTCAAAGAAAGGTCTCCAGGAGCACCCAATTGTCCCTCTATATAAAAGTTTTCAAAATCAAATTTTTCATATTTTTTATATTTATAAATTATGTTTTCTTCTTTATTTGTAACTTCTTTTTTTTGGGCCATACATATATTACTAAAAAGAAGAATGCCTACTAGGAAGAATTTAAATAAATCCATTTGTCACCCCTAGAAATTGTGAAATATTTTTGTAATATTCTTTGTCTTCTTTTAATTGATCTGTTTCAACCATCAAAAATATTGCCTTGGACTTACCAATTTGCCCCAAAAGCTTAAGTGTTATTGAATAATTAATACCTATAAAAGGAATTTTAAAAGCTGCTTCATTTAATCTTTCAAATTCATCTTTTGCATTTTTTAAATCTCCAGATAATAAATATGCACTAGCAAGAGCAGCTGTTACTTCAACATCACGCATATTAGAGTTTTGTAAAAATTTAAAGTATTGAATGGCATTATCCGTGAAACCAAATTTTAATAAAATTTGAGCTAAATTAAAAACTGGAGTCAATGAAACACTATTTTCCTTGATTGCTTTTTCATATGCAAGTTTTGCTTTTGGGTAATTACCTTTGAGTTGGTAAATAACTCCAATATTATTTATGGCCGGCGAGTATGATTTATCAAGTGATTTAGCCTTATTATAAAAAATTAATGCTTTTTCAATTTCACCTTGCTTTAAATAGCAAGTACCAACTTGATTCCAGTAAGATGGATTTTTCTTATAAGTTCTATAAAGATCATCAAAATGATTGCTTGCAAGATCAAAGCTAGAAGCATGACAAAATGCTGCTAGTTTTGAAATTTGACCTTGAGATGTAGTATCAACTTTGGCCTCAACTAATTTTACGACTTTTTTTACTTTTTGATCAGATACTCTATCCAATGTTTCAGAATAAAGAAGATCATCTTTTAGATCTAGATCCCAATAATTATCAGGGTAATAATCTTCTGACCTCACATATTTCTTATAGGATGTTTTTTTAAAATCTTCATTTGAAATATTATCAATGCTTTCTACATTTTTGTTAGTAGTAGAGCATGAAACTATCATTAATGAAAGTAAGACAAAAAGTAAGTTCACTTTTTCCCTCCTCTGTCCATAACAATTCCGCTTCTTGGATAATGGTATTCAATGTTTACCGGGAATCGCTTCTCGCTAAAAAACCAATAATTATCACTTGATAAAACCTGATTCTTTTTAATATATGATTTTGCTTCATTGATGAGTACTGGAATTTTGTTTATCAAAGGAATGTGATCTCTTTTTAGATTTGCTCTTAAATCGTTTAAGTCTTGTGGGTCTATTCCTTCTGGTGAAAATTTCAAAAGCTCATCAACATATCTTGTATAAGTTTCTACCATAATTCTATATACCTTTACGCTCCCATCTCCTGAGGGAATTTTGAGAATATTATCTGCAAAATTCACAAATTTATTCAGCTTTTGAAATCTTTTAGTGAATTGTTTAACAAAGAGGTTAAATGGAAATTTGAGTTGTATTTCCCAAATTTCATTTTCCATCTTTTTGAGTTCTTCTATTTTCAGTAATGAAACAACGTCAGTTGATTGTGCAGTAATTTCATAATTATTTTTTAAGGTTTCTGAGTAATAGTTAAATATTTTGTTTTCTATGATCTTTGATTCTTCAAACCGTACTTTAGTTTTTAAATATGTCATATACTCATACAAACTTGATATAATCCTTCCCCGTAAAACTCGTTCATTCTCTACTGTTTCTAACCAATCTCGGTATCTTTGCCAGTCCTTTTTGTCTGCATAGTAATCTAGAATATTATATTTTGCGTCTCTAATCAGCGAACTTTTAACACCGCAACTACTTCCATCGAGGGCAATCATCTGAGCTTTTTCAAATTGTTTATTTAAAAGCAATGTCAATACTGTTTCATTAAAAAGTTGATCAGACTTATTCGTTTTTAATGAACAAATTTTACTATATGTCATGTTATAAATTTCGGCCGATTCTGCAAATAGTCTACGGTTGAACAAATCTGAAGCAATTAGAATATAAGAGCTTAAAAATTTTAAAACTTTTTTTGAATTTTTTATTTCTAAAGATCTTTTTGTCCATTGATAAAGTTTTTTTCCGTGACCTAATTCATAAAAAAGAGTGGCTATATTATAGGCAGAATTAACTTTAGCATCCCAATTACTGTCAGGAGACTTATAAATGTCGATATATGCTTTTAAGGCCTCTTTTTTTAATCCATTATCATTATTTTTTTCAATATCTTGAAGTTGGATTATTGCTGCAATCTCTCTTAATTTTTTGTAATAGCCCTTAGAAACCTTAATATTTTTAATTCTTATATTTTTTACCCAGGCAACGACTTCTTTTTTCTGTCCGTTTTTTCTATACGCATCAACAATATTTCCTATCATAATCTCAATTGTTTTTGTGTCGCTTGGGAATTCTTTAGAAAAATTATAAATTGTTTCTTCGGCCTTAGGATAGTTCTTTCGCTCAAGATAGAAAGAAAAAAGTCTTTGATAAATTTTATTAATTTTTTTATTTTTTCCTGAATTTGCAATTGTTAGAGTAAAGACTTTCTCTAAGTAGCTATCTTTTTGCTTTTTCGTAACGTTTGGCAAACCCATTGTTGCAAGCATTCCTTTTAGTGCCAATTCTTTAAATTTTTTGTCTCCAGATTTTTCAGAAAGTTCTAAGGATCTATCATAATAATTCATTGCTTTATCTACTTCACTATTTGCATACATTGCCTCTGCTGCTAAGAAATAACTTTCAGTAGAATCTTTTGGAGAAATCACACCCAATAAATCATAATATTTTGCTGCTTCATATGCTCTTTTTGCTCTTAATTTAGGATTTCCTTTCATAAACTTGCTAACGCTCTGTTTTTGAGCACTTGCGGCCTTTCTTTTGATTTGATAAACTAATGTTTCTTTTTGTGTTTCATTCAAAAAATTTAATTTCTTACTAACTAGTACTGCACTGACATCGTAGTGATTATCAATATCTCCTGATTTGTCATAAACATTGAGTAAAGAAAAATAAACTTTGACCTCATCTTCTTCTGTATGTGTGTATTTCTTCGCTCTGATTAGGACTTTTGCAGCACTTTCAAATTTTCCGTTGTCAAATAATATTTTTGAAATATTTACTAGACCATCAATTGTATTTGTATTTGTATCTTCAAAATATTTAATTCCTTGATCAAGTTTACCGGCCTGAATATAAAAATACCCCAGATCTTTTTGTGTGTTTTTCCTCATATCTACAAACTCTTTTCTCGAGCTGTAATTATCAACTTCCAACATCATTCTTAAGGCCATATCATATTTTTTAAGGCGCATATAAGTCCATGCCAAGTTATACGCATCTTTAGTCCACCATTTTTCAAGTTTTTTTCTTAAAGCACTCTCATAAAGTGGAACTGCTTTTTGATATTTTCTTTGATTATAATACAATTCGGCCAAGGCCAGTTTAGATTTATAATTAATTGTAGAATCATTTTGAGATAAATTTATGGCCTGATCAAAATATTGGATTGATTTTTTTAGATCATTAAATTCTTTGGCATTGTAAGCTAAAATATAATAGACATCTGATTTTCTTTTGAAGTTTTTAAACTTTTTTAACATTAATAAAGATGTTTTTTGTGCTTGTACAAAATATTTTCGTGATTCAAAAAAATATTCAGATCTTTTATGTTTATATCTTTCTTTGGCAGGAATAGCTAAATATTTATCTAATTCCATTTCTTTAAGAAATCTGGCCTTTTCTAAAAGAAGTTCGGCCATTCTTAGCATAAAATTTGGACTTGTTCCCTTTGAGTTTTTATTTAGACGAGTTACTTCGGCCAACTCTTCATCAATAATTGAAATAATTTCTTTAACTTTTTCATTGGCCAATGATATTTGTCCTATAAATAAAAAAATGAATATTAATAGGTTAAAAAATTTCATCAAATACACTCAGATTTTAGGGAGAACACATAATCACCTAACTCATCGGCCCAGAACTCCCCTTTAAAGGGCCAAAAATATTGTCTGTCTGTTTTTACTACATTATTGATATTTCCTCTAAATCGTGAATTATTTAAAGGTCTATTATAGAGGCCCATTTTTTTTCGTCCAAGAATCTCGAGTTTAATATAACTCATACCTTCAAATGATTTTAGCATTTGGAGCTCATAGACTTTTATTCTTTTTTGAACATAAGCTCCAATTAAATCCCTTTGCAATTTCAATGTTTCCCTCAAGGATTTATCTAAATATCTTGTAAATCCCAAGTCCTTTAAGGAGGAAAGTACCTCAATTTCTTTTAGCCCACTTGTATAAACTTGCAATAGATCTCTAAATGCAGGATCCCAAGTAATATCTTTAAGAATATTTCTCAATAATTCATTTCCTCGTTGCTTACCATCTAAAAATGTTTTTGATAATAAGTAATAATACTTATAGTCGTTACGATGTGTTTTCGATAGCTCGAGTATATTTTTATAATCTTTTTCATAACGTTGATAAAAATCATCTACAACAAATTTAGTATCATTCCACAAACAAAGTTCCATATAGCTAAGAGCACGTAAAACATCTATTTCTGGGTTGAAAATAAAATTTAAAATTGGCGCTTTATAAGTAACAAGCTTTCCAAGTGCGCGATTATAATCTCTTTGATAAAAACTATTCCAGGCCTCTTCAAATAAAATCTCCGGCCAAATATAAGACGATTTTGGCAAATTAAGATAAGATCTGTTCGCCAAATCATGTTTCTTAGCTGTGAACAATGTACGAGATTCACCGATAATGCAATAGTCGCGATTAATCTCCATTTCCCTTCTTCTATCTTTGTCTTTGAGGTCCCCAATCATTTTTTGAGATAATTCAACACAATCTTTGAAAGCGAGTAGAGCATTTTCATAACTTTCTTTCATTACATACAAACTTGCCTCTAAATGTAGCGCAAATGGCCGTATGGGGTGAACACGCGGTATTGCTGCATTCAAAGTATTGATTGATTCATCATATTTCCCTTGTCTAAAGAATTTCTTGGCCAAAATGTATTTTATCGTAGGAGATTTGCTTTTATTTAAAATCCTATCTGGTAAAATTTCAAATTGTGTGACACCTACTTTGGCAATTAATCTTTCAATAATTGGGTCAATTTCAGAGTGAACAATTTTTTTATTTGAGAATAAATATTCTTTTACAAATGGGACTGCAGATAAGTACATTTCTGAGTCCATCAAAGAGTTGGCAACTCTATGATAGTTTTGAGTTGAAGACCTTGAATCTTGATAATATCTCCATGCCTCCGTCACTGATGATAGGGCAGCTTGAGAGAAAAGGATTAAAGTAATTAAGGACAATATTATTTTCATTAAAAATGTATCCCCATCGAAGCCGTAAAGTCATAGTTACTATCCCAAATTTGAACTGAAGTATCAGAGGCCTTATCTGCGCGAAAGTGGTTTGTGGCCAAGTCTAATCTAAGATTAATTAATTCCGTAACGTAGAACTGTAGGGTTATCTGCCAAAGAAATGAATTATGTGTTTCAGATACACTTTCATTAAATAGGTCATTTCTAAATTGCGGTCCATTATTTGATTCTTTGAATTTAGCATACCCCACGCCAAGAAAGACATCGTAATACAAAATCGCATTAAAGGTGTTGATTTTTGAATAAAATGGAGACCAAAGAAACATTGCTCCAAAATAATTATCGACGAGTCTTCTAAAAGGTGTCGATCCTGCGCCTCCATTATTTCTGACAAGTGCTGCGGTTTCGTTTTCTTTAGCACTTTGTTTAGAGTATAACATTTCAAATCCATAATTTTCAGTTGCAAAATACCCAAGCCTTCCTTGTAAAACTGTAGTATCAACAAATGCTCCATTTGTAGTTAGTCCTCCTCCGACATGAACATGTATTTTTTTTTGCTTGAGAAATTTCCTATTTTGTAAAACGTACACCTCTTTATCTTGATCTAACCAACCAAAGTCATAGACAGAATCTAAAGCAGCATAGAGCTGAGATATTGGAAATAGTAAGATAATGAATAATTTTGACATATTCTCCCTGCTTTTTTTTGCTCAAGATAGAGCTTCTCCCTAATTAATTCTAACATGAAGAAATTAGGTCGCAAGGGAGCAAGGTTGGCAAATATTTCTATATCCGCAAGAAGCACAAAAAGTTTGATCCATTTCATCAAGATTTGACAGTCTTTTCCAGTGGCCAAACAATTCAGATTCAACCTCACTAAAAGTTAACACCTTAGTAATTTTCTCTTGGGTATCCAGATAGAGAATTTCTAACATACAAGTAAATTGTGTCGTATCCAAATTATATATTTTTGCTAATCCATAAGCATAGCAAAGTAGTTGACACCAGTAAGCAGATTCTTTAGTTGATTTTCTTTGTCCACTTTTAAAGTCCCATACTTTTAATCTTTTATTATCCGAGTTTTTTGGTAAAAAGAACAAATCTGGTGTTCCTGAAATCATTTGTCCAAAGATAGGAAATTTAACTGGTAACTCACTATGGAATTCAAAGTTAACATGTTCACTTGAAATCAGATCAAGGCACCATTGAATTTTTGTTACATCCTCTTGTTCTATGTATCTAGGTATAACCATATTATGTTTTAAAGCGTACTCAATTGCACTATGTAGATTTGTTCCTCTTTTGGCATCTGATTTCATTTCAAAATCATTTTTTTTATCAAATTCATCTGATGTGAATTGTTCAAAATTTTCTTCAAATTTACATATAACATTAAAAAAGAATTTCCTTGGACATTGAGCGATTTGAGCTAATTTTGTAACCGAAAGCTCGGCAATTAATCCTAATTGCTCACCCTCTAAACTCAATTTTGTTTGAATTCCTAAATTATCAGAATGAAACAAAGGTCTATCAATAATTTTTTTGTTCGCAACAGGTTGGTTAGGTAATTTTATGACTTCAATTGGAGAGGAGACTTCACTTTCTTTCCATTTTCTTATTCCTTCTATCCAGCTTTCTTTTGAATAAGATAGTTCTCCTTTAAAATTAGAAACATTCACCCAACTAATACTTTTCACGGCCCTTGTGCAGGCAACATAAAACAACCTTTTTGATTCTGAAAATTCTTTTCTTTTTAAAATAAGATTCTCTAAAATCAGAGAAGGGGATGAATATGCTTTTTTATCACTTGCATTTACCTTCCATTTTATTGCACCAGGTAATAATCCGAAAAAATCTCTATTCGCAGGAGACATACCATTGGTATGTATTCCTGCGAGAACAACATGGTCAAATTCTAGTCCTTTAGAAGCGTGAGCAGTCATAATAACAATTTTTGGATTAGCATTGAATCTAAAGTCTATAGAATAAGTTTCATTTGAAGAGGAATTCAAATAGTCCCAAATGCTCTCTACTTGTCCAAAATTTATATCAATTAAAGAAAATATTTTATCTAGATTTTCGCCGTGGAGTGAATTGTGAATATTGTGAAAGACCAAAAAAGATTTAAACGCATATTTCAGTCCAAAAGATTTTTGATTTCTTTCAAAATTAAAAATGCTTTGTTCAACTAATTTTGAATCATTTTTAATTTCCAAGTAAGAAAAAAAACCATCAATTAAAATTCTTGTTCTATAAATTGGTTGCTTCTCATCAAGTGAATATTCCAATAGAGCTTTAAAAACACATAAAATAGGATCATGTGCCAGCTTCACTTTGGTCTGAGCAATAAAGCTAATATTACTTTCAATTAGTTCATCTATTAAAAACTTTAAGGGAGATAATTTTCTATACAACAAACAAATTTTTTCATTTGGAGATTTTTTTAGTCGATCTTGAATTATTTGAATTATTCCCGATGCTTCAATCTGATCTATTTGTGTACTTGTATACCGTTCTTCACTCATAACTAGCAATTGATACTCGTTTATGTCCCCAATATTACTTCTCTCCAGTATTGGGTTCTCCTGAGGATCTACATCAACGCTAAATAAATCTATTCCGCTAAAATCAGAACCAAGTTTAAAAAGGTAATCAAAGATCCTATTATTAAAATTTATTACATTTCCGCAAGAACGATAATTATTAGATAATAGATGACATATTTTAACATTTTTCATACATTCTTTAAAAACAGCTACCTCACCTCCCCTAAAACCATAAATTGCTTGTTTAAGATCTCCAACGCAGAATATATTTTGGAAATCATTCAAAGCTAATGCTTTCAAAATATTAAATTGTATAAAAGAAGTGTCTTGAAACTCATCTATAATAAAATACTGATAACATTTTCTAATCCGTTCTAGAACCTCAATATTTTTAACGGTCTTTGAAATAATGTATTCGAGATCAGAGAAAGTTATTCCGTAAATAGAATTATAATTTACGCTAACGTTTTTATAAACATTTACAAAAATATTCATCCAAGATTTATATACATTTTTACTCTCTACAAAACAGTTTAAAGCTTCATAATTTTTAGCTAAAAATGTTCTCAGTCCCTTCACTCCTTCAATTTGTTTTTCAAGAGCAATGTATCCAAGTTTTTTAGGAGGTGACGTTACATGTTTAAATTCTTCGAAGTATTTATTTATATTAACCAGCAAGTTTTCTTGTTCAGCATTAATTGATTCTAGAATGTCTAAAAAATATTCTAAATGTTGATACCATTTTTTGTCATAATGAACACTATCAACAATACCCATTTCACTTTTCAAAGTGAGAACATCTATCCCTAAAAGAGGAATAATTTCTTGGAGATATTTTGCTATAGAAAAATGATCAATTGATTCGAGAGTAAATAAGTCCCAATATTCACGAAGAGTTGGATCAGAAAATATTTTGTACATCCCATTGGAAATTTCTTGACGATGCCCAACGATAAGATCTTTGTCTAGAACAAGATCATCTTTAATAAGTTCGTTTAAAGCATTATCTACGAGTGACTTAATTTTTAATCGAGATTCAGTGGAACTCAGTAATGGAACTTCTTGATCTATACCAACTATTAAACCCGATGAAATTAATTTAAAACAAAATCCATGAATTGTAGTAACATTCAAATACCCTATACAATTGGATACTACATCCCAAATTTTATTAATTGTTTTACACTGACCAAATCTTTTTTTGATTCTAATAGACATTTCACCAGCGGCCTTTTTAGTGAATGTCATTAAAACTATTTTTGAATAAAATTGCTTTAATTTAATTTCAAAATCCACGACATCAGTATATTCTTTTTTTTCAATAAATTTTTCAGTTAAATAAACAATATGCTCAACTAAAACAAATGTTTTTCCAGATCCAGCACCGGCCCGAAGAAGCATATTCCCGTTATGTTCGATCGCAACTTTTTGTTCTTCATTTGCACTAGTCATTGAAAATTCCTTTCCCACATAGTGACTCTACCGGACAAAACGTACACGCTTTAGATGATTCTGGAGATGGATAGTAATGGCAATCGGATATTATTCGTTCAAAATTTTCTTGTTCAAAACCTATGTACTGTTTTAATCTTTCATTAAAATTTTCGATAAAAATTATCCCCAATTTATTATTTAACAATTCTTTGTTTGATGTAAAAATCAGAGATTCCTCGAGATTTGATAAATTTACATATCCAAAAATTGAATTCATAAATTGTTCGTTACAATTTTTCAAATAAGTCCAAATTTGTATTTTTTTAAAATCTAAAAACTCTTTTTTAGAGGGAATTGATGAACTTGATCGTTTAAAGTCTAAAATGATCAAATTATCTGGACCTTTTGCAAAATAATCAACTCTCCCGCGATAGAGTAAATTTTTATAGTGATATTCAAACGGATATTCAAACTTACTAAATTCTAAATGCAAAAATTCACTAATATTTTTGATAAACGTGATTCCATTAAAAGCATAATGTGAAATTTCAGATAGAGTTTTTAATTCATCCAAAATTCCAATATTTTTCATTTTCTTGCTTTTATACTCTTGATAGATTTTTTTTGAGAGTTCGCCAATCACTGTTTTATCAATCTCTACGTCTTCTTTAAAAAATGTTTCTATTACTAAATGTTCTAATTGCCCCAATTCAGAAGGTGTCATATTTTCATGTAAAATTCCATTAAACGACAATTGATCAAGGTTATTTACCTTGAACTTCTGTGGGCAATCCAAATAATTTTGATATGAAGAAGGAGATAATCGTTGAACAGTCTTGTCATTTCTGGGAGCTTTCCAAGTATAGTTTTTAGATTTTGTCTCTACATTTTCTTCCAAGTAGTTTAATTCAAAATTTTCAAATATTTCATTCCAAACAACACTCTCTTCAAGCATGGACTCCTCCATGAAAACTGTCGTATTCCCTCCATTAAACAAGTTCTTTATTGAGTTCACTAAAAACTGTATTTCCAACTCACCACTTCTGACTGGAGCTACGGCCTTTAAAAATTCAATTATCTCATCATTATAATTTGTATTGGTATTTCTTATGTCTGGATAATTGGAGTTAATACAAAAAATTGATTTACCATTTTTATCAATTTGCTTCAAATCTTCAATTCCATAAACATTTATTTTAGATTTTTTATGAACTGGAATAATTGAACTTCGTGGTAAGTTTAATTTTGAAACATAACAAAAAACTTTAAATTCCAAAACACCAAAGGTAGAATACAAATCAGATAATTCATTCCAATCTTCAATCGTCTTATAAAAAATGCTTATAACTGTTAATTCAAAATATTTTTCAAAATGTTTTTTCCCAAGTATATCTGATTTTATTTTATTCAAAATTTCGAAAGCTGAAGCTATATCAATTTGGCCACTCTCTTTGAAAAAAAGTCTATTTAAAAGAGTCTCATATTTTTTATGGTATTGTTCAAAAATTTGATTTTCATCTTTGAAAAATAATTCCCCGATAGGGATTTCCATAAAATCACAAAATGTGGGCCCTTTTTTTGCGAGAATCACATTTTCAATTTCTCTTACAAATTCAATTTTACTGACCATTTTTGAGGCCATCTTTCCCTTAACAAATTTGATAATATTAATTTTTCTCTTTTCCTCAAAAGTTATCTTTTCAGAAATATCTATGATTTTATCTATCCACTTTGGCCAATCACTCTCTTTGGAAAAATTGAAAACCTCCACAGGACAAATAACCCACACTGAATTATGAATCCCAAGAGCTCTTAAAAAGTCCAATTGAGTTCCTGAAAAATGAGTAAATCCAGTAAAGACCATTTGATTTTCGCGAATTTCATGATCAAGATGTCTTAAACTATGTGCAATTCGTTGATAGTTTCCATGTTCATCTTCAATATTTAATTCATTAAAAATTTGCCAAAATAATTTAATTCCCTGAGACATTTTTTCATCAAATTCAACTAACACCTCTTCCACTAATTTGAAATCCAAAGTAAAACTTCTTAGTTCTGTAAAAAGATTATAAGTTTGCAAAAAATATTCAAAAGGTAGATCATTAAAAAATTTTCTCCATAAAATACTTAGATAGAGAAATTGATCGGCCTTTCGTTTTACTTCCGTTTTGGCCTCCTCTCCTAATAACTCTAGGACAATATCACTTTTAATTTTTTCTATCGTAACAACATCTGTGATAAAACTCTTATTTTCAATCGCTAAGAGTGTTTGTCTTGTCGAATCAGAAATTCCAGGGTTAGGACAAATATTAATAACCTGTGTTTCATGATTTGGAAGATCACTTTTATAAAATTCTAAAATATTATTACAAAGTACTAAACTTAACATTTATCACCGGCCTTAAGGGTTTGTTTGACAAAATTGGCCAAAACGCGTTATAACCCACCGCAAGGATATATAATGAATAATAGCAAAATATACAAATTTCTAGACGAAAAGCATAACTTTACCATTCATTTTCTTGAAGGACAGAAACTGATTTCAGATCTTTCAACAATTCATCACAACAATCAAAAAGCATTTCTATATTTAAGAGATTGCGTTCTCACTTTCATGCCTTTTATTGGATTGTTAAAGAATGGAGAAGGATTAGGTCTTTACATTGATAATGATGACCCCTATTTTCGGTTTAAGTTGGAAACAAATTACAATGGAAATCTGAGAACACTTATTTTGCCTGAAGAGTTAGAATCTATTCCAAATAAACTTAATGGTAGAGGAAGGATCACAAAGTTGTATGATGGCGGACGTGGCCCATATACATCAATTGTGGAGCTCAAAAATATCCCTTTTTCAGAGATGGCCAATATTATTCTCAAGGATTCCTATCAAGTTAACGATAGAATTATTTTATCTGATTACTCTGACCAATCTTTAAAAATTGCAAAACTTCCGACTCCCCCCATCGATCCAGAAGCACCAATATATTCAACTAAAGAGTATTTAATGATATTCAAAAGTGAATGGAATGATATTTTCAAAATGGCCTATGACGATGAGGAAGAGATTATAAAATCTTTTGCAGATTTAGGGGCAAAATATATCGGAGGACATGAAATTAACTTTCACTGTCCATGCTCTAAAGAACGTATGCTTTATGGAGTGTTGGGATTAAAATCTGTGGATCTAGATGAATTATTTAACGAACAAGAAAATGCCATTGAAGCAAAATGTGACTACTGCCATAAGGTATATCATATTTCAAAAGATGAAATTAACCAGTTAAAAAACCGAAAAGATCTTCATTAATTAAAAAAATATTCATACCAAGTCTTTGACTCAGGTGTCCAAAAAATAGTTCTTGAAATGTCCGCCTCATTAAGAACTGAACAAAAATTTTCTGCATTAGACCCCTTAGCAAATACAGGTGAGAGCAGTTTCTGTTTTTTATAGTAAATTCCTTCACCTGTTAGATCAAAATTCTTCCAATCTTCACCCATGTTTGGAAATTCAATTCCTTGGGCCCCTAAAGAAGTCACTAATACGAGCAAACTATCGTCTTTTTTGGATATGTCCAAAAAGTAATCTAAAGTTTTATTGATATCGACAAGGGTCTCACTGACTAACCTAATATTTCTATTTTTCAAATTATTTAAATAACTAAAATCTGTAATCGTAAGTAGAAATCTTTCTGTCGTGGACTCTAGGTAGTCATACAGAGCTAAAGCATTGTTATAAATAGTCGAATAACACCTGCCCTCTAAACAATTTTTATCATATAGAATCTTATTTTTAACAATTTTCTGGTTATCCTGAAAATGAAACTTTTGAGACTCTGAAATTTCATTTTTTGGCTTGCTCATTCGAATAGTCGTAACATCACTTAAGAAAGTATCTATAGGACATATTTTGTTTTCAAAATCTCCAACCACAATATTTGCTACTTTATCCTTAAAGTAAGGATCCTTCCAAATTTTCTGTCCTTTAATTTCTTCACAACTATTTCCAATATTAAAAGAGCCGTTTACTTGAGAAAAATAACTTTTTATCACCCCTGGACGTAAATCGGTAATATTATACCTCCATACTTTTCCAAGACATGACATTCTTTCAAATGCTGTTATATTCACTTCCCTGGATATTTTTAGTAATGCAAGATGTTCTTCGTCAAAACCTGCAATTTGCAACCAAATGATTCGAGACACAGGTTTACCAAAAGTATGAGATTTTTTTCCTAAATAACTTTTTGATGCACATGAAAAGTTGATTAAGAGGCAAATGAACAATGTAATTTTATGATTTATTGATTTGATACTCAAAACATCTACTCCTAAGGACATTATTTTTACGATTTATTAACCATTTTGGTGAATAAATATTCAAAGTTTACCTAAAAAAAGATATCTTATGAACATATTATAATAGATTGGTTTTTCTCTAAATTCCACAACAACGCAAGGAGTTAGTTATGGGTACGCAATTATCAGAAGCGACAAGGGAGATTTTTTGGAACATTCCAATTTCTTTTAAAATTGCGATGTATGTTTTTTTCTTTGTAGCAATGGCCATCTTTATCAAAGGTACACTTGATAAATTATCATTTGTTCATGCTGGAAAAGGCCTGAAGTCATTATGGGGTAAAGAAGGTCTCTTTCCTGAAAAGTTGAATTGGTCTGCCTTTTTCAAAACTATTTTTCTAACCGGAAAAGTTCCAAGACAAAAGAAAGTAGCAGCATTTCATAATTTAATTTATTTTGGATTCATTATTCTCTGGATTGCGACCGATTTAGTTGCCATTCATGCCGACACCCCTTTTAAAATTTATAAAGGTCCAGTGTACATTGTTGTTTCATTTTTAGCAGATTTTGCAGGCCTGGCCATCATCGTTGGAATTATTTTTGCCTATAAAAGAAGATATATTGACACGCCTGACTATTTGTCTTCAACCGAACCCAACAAAGAAAAGTTCATGTACTTCATGCTTTTAACTCTTGTTGTCCTAGGTTATCTCATTGAAGGAGTAAGGATATTAGGGACGAATTCATTTGAAAATGAAACATTCTGGTCTCCTGTCGGTACTTTTCTGGCCAAAGTATTTAGTTCATTCGGGCTAGAAGACAGAAGTTGGGCAATGATCTATAGAGGAATGTGGATGCTTCACATGATAAACACAATGGCCTTTGTTGCATCTATCCCTTATTCAAAATTCTGGCATTTCATTGCCATACCATTTAATGCTCTCATAACTCCTGAAAGAAGAGGAGCTGTTTTAGATCCCATGAACTTTGAAGATGAAAATGCCGAGACCTTTGGGTTAGGAAAAATTTCAGAAATGTCGATGAAAAATCGTTTTGATTTACTTGCTTGTGTCGAATGTGGGAGATGTACTAATGTTTGTCCGGCAAAAAATGCAGGTAAAAATTTAAACCCTAAAACTATCATTACGAAGGCCAGAGATTTTGCAATCGATATTTTAAACAAGAAGGTTGAAGATAAAGATATTTGGGAAAATCCAATCTATTCATCAAATGAGTTGGACGCATGTACAACATGTGGTGCTTGTATGGAAGAATGCCCTGCTCATATTGAACATGTTGATATCATATTGGAAGCAAGAAGGTACAAAACATTAACTCTTGGTGAAATTCCTCCTGCGGCGGCAGATGCAGCAAATAAAATTAAAGTTAACGGAAACCCATGGGGGATTGCGCAAGACGATCGTTTCAAATGGGCCGATGGATTAGAGGTTCCAGTAATTGAAGCTGGAAAAAAGGTTGATTATCTCTATTATGTGGGTTGTGCAGGTTCATATGATGCTTCAAATCAGAAAGTCGTAAAAGATACTGTTGAACTCCTTAAGAAGGCCGGAGTAAGTTTTGCCGTCATGGGAAAAACGGAAAAATGCAATGGAGATCCTATAAGACGTTTTGGTGATGAATATACTTTTTTTGAAGTTGCGATAGAAAATATTGCTAATATGAGACAATATCAATTTGATAAAGTTGTCACACATTGTCCACACTGTCTTCATACGATAGGAAAGGAATATGCCAAATTTGATGATGGAGACTTTGAAACTGTTCACCATACAGAGCTCTTAGTTGACCTTTTAAAGTCAGGCAAGTTGAAACCTACTAAAAAAGTTGAAGAGGAACTTACATTTCACGATCCTTGTTACCTGGGTCGACATCATGGTGAATATAATGCACCAAGAGAAATTCTAAACTCTATTGAGGGTGTAAAAATCAATGAAATGGATAAAAATAAAGACAAAGCAGTTTGCTGTGGAATGGGAGGGGGAAATATGTGGTATGAGCTCCCAGAAGGTGAACATTTGGCCAAGAAAAGACTAGAGGATGTTGCTCAGGTATCCACCAAAAAATTGGCGACTGCATGCTCTTATTGTATGATTAACTTTAATTCATCAAGATCATTAGTCCAGGAGACTGAAAATATTGAGATTGAAGACATCGCAAGTATATTGGCAAAATCTATCGAATAAAGTCATTTTATGCTTGGCCTGTGTTTTTTTTTCAGGCCAAGTTTTTTGTGAAATTGAAACACCCGAATCTGGGTTCTTGAAAGATCTTGATAGACTCATTAGTGATGATAAAAATGAGATCCGTTATATTGAAAATGGACTTGCAGAAAAACTCAATAAGAGAGTTGACCTGATTAATTTTAAAGAAATGAGTATCACAAAATCTCAGATTTTCTCACTATTGCTTTATACCGATCCACAGTTTCTTGAAACATTAAGATATGATGAGTGTAATATTTATTCACTCCTTCTTAATGATCTTCTACGCTGGACAAAGGGACATGTTTTAAATCTATACACCGATGTAACTTATAATGATGGTGAAAAGAAAATCGTATCTTTACGCAATAAAACATTTCTTAATGAAGTTTTTAAAAAGAAGTGTTCTAAAATTAATGATTACTCTGAAATTTTTTCTCCTGATAATATTCTAAAAACACTAAACCGTCTTGAATTTCGAAAACCAACTCAAGAAAATTGTTCACGTCTTGTTGAGGAATGGAAAAGAAATCCATATTTTTCTTCTCTTTGCAGAGTGGGTGATCTATTTAGAAATCGAAAAACTTACGAATATATTTATAAAAACACTTCTCCGCTAAAAGATCCAGAGTTAAGGAGACATATCGGGAGTAAACTCTCTGAAGAAAAACTATATCGTAGTAATATAGATTTTTATCGAAGAAATTATATAGAAAACCTATGTACCTATAGTAGTGATCCAGAAAAATTTTGCGCTCCTTTTCTAAAAGAAAATATTTGGGAGAGGGTTATTTCAGGAGAATTTCCTTCTCACTATTTAGATAATACCTGCGCTACTGTTCTTAAGAAAAAACCACTAACAGAAGCAGAAAGAAAAAACTGTGCCCAAATAATAATCAATAAACCAGAACTTTGTTCTCTTAGAGGTTTGAAATATAATAGAGTTCTTTTTCCTAGATCTGATTGTGACAATGTTTCAAAAGCATTGATTAGTTCAAGATTGCGTTTCGATTATTCTGATTGTTCTGGGATAATTTCAAATCATGCAATTACAAACACCTATAGAATCGTTAAACATTTCCATCCTGAATTATACAATAGTGAAAGTGCAACTTGTCATGATTCTATGAATGAAGTTTTTCTTCTTACCTCCTACAAAGATGAAAATGATCCTAAATGGCCGATGAAAATTTGTTATCAAAATAAAATTTTAAATAAAAAAGAATGCTTAAATTTTGTTCCAGGCAGATCTGACAGTGATCGTTTGTCTGAACAAAGAGTGGTTGCCAGTGCACTAAGTATTCTTAAATCTGCTCCAGAAAGTCTTACCTGTACAATTGTTGCCAAAGATCAGTACAATCCTAGAAGATTAAAATATGCACAGGGCTGTTTTATATTATTTAATAGACAAAACTGTACGGCCGCATCTTGCCCTAAAGAAGTCTACTACCGCGATAAACATGTTAAGGATCTAACATATGATGGGATGGCCAGATTTGACTATTTTCCTAATACCTACAAGACAAACTTGGATTCTATATCAAGTAAGCTTGAGGAAAAATATAAAATCAAATCGAAAAAAATTTTAAATTTCTCATTATTGAAATTCTTCTTTGATATGCATAAAGATGGAATCGTTCATGGATTAGGTTGCGCTGAAGATATTCATCCTAGAAAGTTTTCTCGTGATCTCTTCAATCAATGTACTCCGATTCCATTTATCGTAGATGGTCTTAGTGAAAAAAATGATATTAAATATTTAACCACCCGAAGTTCTTTGGATGATGTTTACTCTCCTCGAAGTATTAGATGGAATATCATTTTTACTTCTGTGAGAAACTATCAAGAGTTTCATCCCCTAGGATCATGGAATTTGTATGGACTCTATAAATAAACTTATCATTTTAATGTTGTTCTGTACTTGCAACTATGCCCAAGAAATGAAAGGCCTCCCAATTCTTGCGACCAAACAATCGCCCTTTAAATTAAGATATTTTTCACATGATGGCAAAGTCACTTACTACCAAAATCGTTTTGGAAATTTATTACTCTCTACTAATTATAAAGTTGAGACTGTTATACAAGGCGATTCTCAAACTAATTACTTGATTACCGCCTCTGAATTCAAAAAAAAGATATTGGTTTCCGAAAGATCATCATTTCACTCTTTTCTTTCAGTATCTTCTCCCTATAAGATTTATTCAGTCGATCACGGTACAACCAAATACAGACAAATAGGCCAAGGGTTGGCCCCAAAGATTCATCATATGGATAAATGGGCATCTTACTACGATAATAATGAAAATTTAATTTCATTTTATAATCTTGAAAGTGATATTGTTGAGATGAAAGTTAAACTTCCCGATAATTTTGACAAATATTTTGTACCCGAAGTCGCCATGTTAAATGCAGATAATATTTTCTATTCCGCAATCAACAAGAAAGGAATACAGGCCGTTTTTAAATATAATCGCACAACAAAAAACTCAACTGTATTTTATCAAGAAAAAACTGCTTTCAAAAAAATTTACCTATGCCAAAACAAAACAGGTCTATTTTTAGCATCTTTTCCATCAAGTGAGAGTTTGAAACCAGAAACTTCCTCTGAAATTTATTTTTATAAACGAGATGAAAATCATGTTGATACAACTCTCCCAAATCTTATTTATAATTCCAAAGGACATGATTTAGGTAAAATAGATTGCACCGCTTCCTCATCCAAGATCTTTTTTATAAAGGATTTTACACCTCAGTCTCAAAAGAAATCCTATGATCTAGTTGAATATGATCATAAAAGTAAAAAAAGTATAAGATTGTCAAACTTCAATTTTGTGACAAGCTTTGTAAATATGGATGGACAGATTATTCTTTACTACCGGGGGAAATACTATCTGGCCTTTGGCAAAGTCGAATTGAAAGGTGATAATATCGAAGGGATACAAGATAATGTTAAGTTTAATTGAAGTCTTTTTTATTGTCATATTTACATTGCAAACATTAAGCGCTGCCTATTTTGATATTTCAAAAAAGGAAAAGCTAGAAGAATATAGCAATGCTTTTCTAACTGGAATAAGTGAGCAAATCTTTGATGACAAACTCATATTTGCATCCCAAATAAAACTCAAAGCATTAGGACGATATCAAGAAATCTTAGGAGAAGATTTTGAAAAAATAATTAAAATGTGTTTTATAAAAGAAATTGGTGGCAAACATATTTCAATTCAGCAATTTGATTTTTCAAGGTCATTTATTACTGAGTTTGAAAAAGCTCTCCCTGAATATAAAAAGAAATTTTCTTCACAATATCATAAATGGTTTATTCAAAAAATTTATAATGATTTATATCTTATTGGAAAATCACCTTTATTCACAGATTTACAGATTAAAATGGATACAATAAAACCTGTCTCTTCCCAGAACACACTCAAATTTAAGAAAAAGGCAGATCTTATTTTTAACTGGGGAAATTTTTTGCTAAGAAATGATACTATCGACATCAAAGTTGTTATAGACAAAATCCTTCTTAATGTACTTGAAAAAACTCTACTGTTTTCAGAAATATACAGCGGACTTACATACAATCAAGTACTATCTGTTGTTATTTCTCCATCCTATTCTCCAAAGGCATTTAATATAAGCATTTCAACAAAATCAGAAGATGAGAAAAATTTGAGCAAAAAAATAAATGATCTTTAAGAAACGTTTTCTAATATGAGACTGAAATATTCATTTCTCTTTGAGAATGTCTTCCCTGATCATCGACAACTTTTACAAGATGCTGGCCAGATACTCCCTTCCAGAAAAGTGGTTTTAATGGAGAAGTTTTTCCTAGAAACTCCTCATCCACATACCAAAAAATGTTTCTGACATCAGAATCTACTTTCGCAGAGAGTGGAATGAGGTTTTTATCGTCATTCACCCTAATATGATAATCTATACCATGCTGGGGAGAAAGTATCACCGGATCATTATCAGATAAAACCCTATCAGAAATTTTACATTCATTTGAATATGAAGGTAACTCTTTAAGCGGTAAACCAATATTTTTTTGTATTTCCAATATTTTTGAAGGCCAGACCTCTACAATTTTTTCTTCAATACTATCATTTGTCGTACTACAAGCTCTAAGTTTTGTTTTTTTATTAATTTTGATTTTTCTATGAACATTACATTTTTGAATTGATGAAACTCCAGGCAGATAAAGAGAACTTACAGTGCTTTTACAATTTTTAGTGGGAATCATACCGCTTTTTGAACAAACATCTACATGAGATAATTTATAAGAATCTTGTTTTAAATCAATAAAATTATCAGGAACAAAATTCTTTAACTTATCTACAATATCAAAAAAAAGCGGCGAGGCCGTATCATGTCCGATAAAATAAGGATTACCCTGTCCATCAAAATTTCCAACCCATACACCAACAACATAGGGCCCATAAAGTCCGATAGACCAAGCATCTCTTAAACCAAATGAAGTTCCTGTTTTCCAGTAAACTTCGTGCTTTCTTTTCGTAAATTTCTCAATCATACCACTTGAAGGTCTTGGATTATTGGCCAATACATTCATTAACATAGCTACCGCCTGAGGACTAAGAACTTCAGTACTTGCAGATTCAATATTATCTTTTTTCCATTTAATTTCTCTTACTTTTCCTTGATTTCCTAAAATAGAATAGAGTTTTGATAAATCTAATAGTGACATTTCTTTTCCGCCTAAAACAAGAGAGCTACCATAAATATCTAACTCCTCATCTTCTATGACACCTGTACTTTTTAAAAAAGCAAAGAAATTGGGATTCTTAATTTTAGAATATAACCATACTGCAGGAACGTTTCTACTCGTAATAAGTGCGACTTCAGAAGTCATAGCACCTCTGAATTTTTCATCAAAATTTCTAGGTGTTTTGAATGTAAGAGGGATATCGTACATAATTGATTTCGGGAATATAATTCCGCGTTCAAAACCAAGGGCATATAAAAAAGGTTTTAAGGTCGATCCTGGAGATCTTTTAGCAAATACACCATTATTTTGCCCGAGAATTTGATTGTCAAAAAAATCGGCTGATCCTACCAGAGTTTCAATTTCCATAGTATTATAATTGACAACAATAGCTGCAGCATTTTTAATCCCAATACTTCTTTTATGATGAATATAATTCTTAACAGCAGCATCAACTTTATTTTGAATTTTTAAATTTAATGTCGTTTCTATGCTATTTTCTTTAAATTCTTTTCCAATGATAAAATCTGTAAAATGTGGAGCTAAAAAAGGGATATTATTTGTAGAATAAATATTATTTCTCTCTACATTTTTAGCATTGAATTTTTTTCCATCTTTTTGTAACACATGCCATTTTTCACTTAACTTCACTTTTTTATGGTAAATCTCGATTGGAATGGACCCCAATTCATTCAAAGAATTTAAAGCTGATGGATTCTGTGGGATAACACTAAGGAATAAATGCTCATTAAGACTGAGTTGAGTAATAGGTTTTTTAAAATAAATAAGACTGGCCGCACTTACTCCTACAATATTTCTACCAAATGGGGCAAAATTCAAGTATGCCTCCAAAATTTGATCTTTTGAATAAATTAGTTCAAATCCTAAAGAAATCAATATTTGTTTTAATTTTCCAATAATAGTTCTTGTTTGAAGATTGTATATTAATCGTGCTAGTTGCATTGTAATGGTCGAGGCCCCTACCATGCGCTCGCCCCTTAGATAGGAGACATTAAATGCCTTAAGTAAACTAATTGGATTAAATCCAATGTGATATTTGAAATATTGATCTTCTTTTAATAAAAATGTTTCTTGTAAACCTATTGGAATATCTTTAAGATCGGCCCATAATCGATATTGCTCATCTTCAGATAAAGTCATTCTTAATAGTTGATTGTCTTTTGAATATATCGCTTTTGAATAAGTGAAAAAACTCTTTATTGGATACATTTGTCTACAAATAGAGCAGCATATAATCCATCCAGCGAGGATTATAAAAGAAATCTTTAATTTCTTATTCAACACTGATTTCAGATAATTCTCCAATTCCCTGACAATTTGGATTATACATATGTTCACTATATGATGGCGGAATTTTGAATGTTCCCGAGACAGTTGCCTTTAGTTTATATTTCATAGTAAAAACTGAATCCTTTAATCCTCCATAGAACACAACCCGGTCTTCTCTTTTATCTATAAAATCTAGGGATTTTTCACCACTAATTTCTAAATTTGAATTCAAATCTAGTTCAAATCCTGTTGGAAATAAATCTTTGACAATAATATCTTCAGAGGTGCAATTTTGTGGGACTCTGACTTTAACTAAAACCTCAACGTTATCACCTCGCTTAATTGGCCCTTTTATGTTTTCATTTTTAAATATATACTCCTTAGATATTTCAAAGTTTTTTATTTTATGACTGGACAAGTCTTTCGGAAATCCTGAATCTGTAAAAGAGTAATATAAAGGTACACCACTTTTATTAATAATTTCAATTCCGATGATATCTTTCTTGAAACTTAACTCTCCTTTACCAATTTCAAGTTTGTTTTTAGTTTCTTTTCCATTAACTAGTGTAAGTGAATAAACTTCAACATTATTTACTTCATCATTTTTATCCGGTAGAGAATTTAGAGCATAAAGAGCATGGGCGGCAGCGAGGGTATTTAAATTTTTGTTTAAAGTAGTAAATACTTCGATAGTTTTTTTATTATCATTTTCTGAATTGATCTTAGAAAAATGCCTTTTATTCAAATTCAAAAGCATTAAATCCTGCACATTTTTTGTGTAGTGAAGATAATTTTTCTCACGTATTTGATCTTTACTCATTGCCAGTGAATGAAGCTTGTCGGCCTGTTCCTGATTTCCAAGGAGCTGGTATGAACTGGCCAAAAAAACAATACTCAATTGATCGAGAGTATTTATTTTTCCTTGGGTTTCGAACTCTTTAATCAATTTATTCATCTTTTTGATGAATGGAGTTGTAACAATCTGATTTCTAGTCATTAAGTAAATAGCATATGTTTTTTCGAAATTATTGCTTATTGAATCAAATCCTTCTTTCAGAACTCTGAGTTGCGTTTCAATAAGTTGATGATTAATAGGAAATTCATTCTCTTTGGCCACTATTAAAAAATGTAGCACATGCAATTTTAACCAACTCTCAATTTTTTCAGTCCCAGGATAATAGACAATATCTCCATTCTGATTAATTCTATCTTGAAGTTGTGCAAGTATCATACGTATTGACTCATAGGATTTTTTTTGAAATTTACCTAGAGTAATGTATGGTATCCCTTGTGATATAAGTTGCTCAGTACATAAAAATGTATACTCATCTAAAAAATTAATAATATTTTTGGCAAATACCAAAGGTGTTTTTCCAACAATTATTCCTTTTTTTCTATTCTCGTTATACATTTTCTGACCAAAATAGAGTTTTTTATCTTTTTCAATAACACCTAAGTTTCCTTGATTTATATATGGAATTGTAGGTCTTACACTTATATTTTCTTCTATTTGATTTTCGAATTTATTTGTTTTTGCAATATATCGTAACGAGGACTCTCCAATTTTTTGTCCTACTTCATAGTTGAAGACATACTGATGATCTTTTCTATAACTTATTTTTGACTTCAGTTTGTTATTTCCAGTATTTTTGATAAATTCGTCTGTAATGCTTTCAACTGAAACTTCATATTCTTTTTTATCTTCAATATTATTCATAACTGTTATTGGAATAGAAAGTTTATCTCCAGGTGAGGTCACTGAAGGAAGTGATGAAGACATAATCAGATCTGCTCTGACAAAGGAATGACTTAAAGCTCTGCCCATTCTTTCTTTTGAAACGGCCACAGCTATTAACCTCATTTGTCCATTGAAATGTGTAGGAACTTTAAAATCCCATGTTTTGAAGTGAGTAGAAGATTTCAAAATACCTGACCAATAGGCGACCGGGGCCTTTCGCTTTTTTTGAAAAGGGTTAAGATTTGCAGATAGAGCTCCTCCACTCCCTCCTCCTTCGGTTAACATATCCTTAATGAGATTATCTTCAGGCATAATTTTGTATATATTCTGGATAGTGCGAGTATCTAATGATTTTTTTGCCAGGAAAAATGCAATTGGGTTTGGATTTTTATAACCAGCAAATTGTAAAATTCCTTCATCAACTGCAAAGATAACAATGTCACTATTATGATTTGTTTTATAGTTAACTTTAAGTGTTTCTCCTGGTCTAATAACTTCATCATGCTTTAGTTCAATTTTCTCGGCCAGATTTTCTTGATTAATAGAAATAGGAAAAGCACCATAACTAACAGCAGAAGTGTAAATCTCTGGAGAATTTATACTTCTAATTGCAACGATATTAACATATGCATTACCTTTTACATTTGCTGGTACTATTATCTTTTGCATGGTTGTTTTCTTATTAAGTTTTACCCATTTATGCTCATATACTTTTTCTTTTTCTATAGTGATTAAAGCGTGTCCTGTAAAAGGTGCTTTAATTTCCATTTGAATATTATCTCCTGAATTATAACTCTTTTTGTCTAGTTCAACTTTCAATTCCGCATTTCTTTCTAATGAACGTGTTAAATTTTGTTCTCCTCTAACGGTATATTTAAAATTGAATAATTCATTGTTTTGTTCATCGAATATTTGCAACAAATATTCTCCCACGTTATTAGTATCCAAGTTAAAAACGATTCCTTCTTCATTCATATTAAACTTTTCATCTTTTAAAACAGATTCTGTTTTTGTTGATGAATATGCAAAGGTTCCATTACTTTGCTTAGTCAAGATATTCTCATAGGTAATTTTAGATATTGTTTTTTTAAGATTATTAATTTTTGTTTTTTTATAATTTTCATTTACCCCTATTATTGTAATAAAAGGACTATCTCCTTGCTTAATAAAAGAGTAATCGCCTGTAAGTTTATAACCTATCAAGTAGTCTAAGCTAGAAACAATTGTAGAATCAGTTGCTATTACGGATCTTCCACTTTCTTTTTCAAAAGCTTCAGTCACTACCGTCATTTGATAAATTTTGGGTGCATATTTTTCAAGGTCTATTTTCAATTCAAGCTGGCCAGATTCACTAGTTATTCCAGTACCTATTTCATCAGAAACTGTATCGAAATATTTCTGAGGATTTGAAAAAGTGAAATCAGGAAACTCTGAAACATTTATTCTGGCCTGGGTTAATAATAGTTTTGATTTAACTTTATTTCCACTACTCACGACTCCAAAAAGATTTTTTAATTCAATATCTAAATTCAATTTAAAGCTTTTTACCCATCCTCGACTTATTTTTTCTCTGATAAAAGAATTTAACTTGAGTTTATCTGGTTCAAATTCTTCAACTTGAAAAGTAGTTGATCCAATCGAAAATAAACTTTTATCCGCCCCTTTATTATCTACACCAAAAAGGTTGGCATAATAGGTTCCCGTTTTAGCATATTTACTAAGCTTAAATATAGTATCATTAAATCCTGAAGCATTTGCTTCGAATTGTTTTGATAGGATTTCATCACCTGAAGAACTAATAATATTAATAGCAAGTGGAATTCCCTTTAAATCATTTGCCCAGTTTTCTTGTTTGATAATATGTCCAAGTCTGACTTCCTCACCTGGTCTGTACATTTGTCTGTCAGTAAAGAGATAGGCCTTAAATTCATTCTCAGTATTAGAGTTTTGTTCACCTCCAACATCAAAACGAGAATATTCTAGATTATCTTGGTAATCGTTAAAATTCATGAAAGCTAAATCTGACCCTTTTTTTAATATAATTCCGTTCGCTCGTTTAGTATAATCATCTGTTTTATAAACTGGGAAATTTACGATTCCATCACGATTGGTTTTACCTTTTAATACTGGAAATCCATTTTTTTCAACCATCGAAATTTCTACGTCTTCTACAGGCTCTCCATTTGAAATAGAAGATACAAATATTGATTTATTTCCAACGATATCATCTTTAATGATAATTCCTAAATCTGTGATTTGAACAAATTTCTGATCGATAACTTTTTCATCGTCATCGCCTTTAATTTTGACAAAAAACAAACCTTTTAAGTTTTGACCATTTTTAACTTTATTAAGATATTCTGAAAAATCAAGCGTAGTATAACTTGGGGATGTTCTTGAAGGATTTTGAACAACTTTTTTAAATTTTTGAACGTAGGATAAATTTTCATGTGAAAAATAATAAGGCGAATTAAAAATTATTTTATCCTCTGAGCTATATGCGTTGGACAATATATGATGAACCTGTTCTTCGATTACCTGCCCAATTTCAATATTCAATTTAGATGTATTAATTGAATAAATGCTAAGTTTTTTTTCTCCTTTCAGTTGCAATATCTGTCCATCGCTAAGAAACTTTACAGTCTTAGGAAATTGTTCGACATAGAGGACATCATTAAAATCTTCTACTAACTTAAATTCACTTGCAGAATTCATTCCCTTCTTTATATGAAAATAAATATAACTACTATGTTCGGGGAAAATTTCTATTAAATGAGTTCGAGGAAATTCTTCAGCTGATGGCAATATATTATAGGTTAATTCTTTGTACTTTTTACTTGCTTCAACAATGTCTATGTCATATTTCTTTTTTTTCCAATTAATTTTTTTTCTTCCATCATTAATTGGAAGTTGAAATAATCTTAGTGATTTTTTCAAATCATCAACTTTAACACCAATTGATAATGGAACTTCTAGAATATGTTGAGGTAGTCCCTTTTGATTCTCAATTATATTTATACTAGGCACATTTACATGAAAATAATCATAGATGCCTGGTATTCTAAGTTTTTCAGTGAAACTTATCTCACTTTTTCCTTTTCCATAAAAGGGTTTCACTTCTCCTTCGAAAGATAAAAGAACTTCCCCCTCATTTTGAGGAATATCAATTTGTGAAGAGAGAACATTGACTCTATCTTGCAATTTATTAGCACTTAGCGTAAATGACAGCGGCTTCACATTTTCTTTTTTACCCTCGTAGTTAATTTGTTTAAGTCTGATTAACTTTTCCATTTCAGATATATCAACTGGATTATTAAAAATTATGGTAAATATTGCGCTCCGATTTTTTGGATTCCTTGGATCTTCATACAACTCTGTGACAACAGAGTTTTTAACAAGTAAAGGTGTTTTTATTTCAAAAGATTTTTCTTTAAGAACAAATTTTGGAGAAATTAATTCATCTCCTAGTTTAATTTTTATTTTACTACCAAGTTCCCAAGTTTCATTCGGTTTGAAAATAAGCGTACTCTCATCGGTCCATTTCCATTCACCTTTAATATTTGGTTCTAAGACTATGCCTTCATTTATTTTCTTTCCAATATTTTTAAGGGGAGCAACAGATTGTGAAAAAGTTATAATCAAAGGAGATATATTTTTATCTACTTTTTCATTTGAGATTGAGTAATAGGTTTGTTGTATAGGTTCGACAGCAATTGATACGACATTTATTCCACTTGGAGGTGGTTGTAATAAATAAACTGCTCCTCCTAAAAGAGTAACAAAAAGTAAAATAAATAGAGGAATAACTATTTTTAAATTATTTAGAATATAACTTTTGATTTTTAGGAAAATATTCTCTTCTAATAGGACTAACCAAGCAGGCCTTTGCCATTTAAAATCACCAATAATTTTATGAATTGGCGATAGTCCTACAATTAAGCTTAGTACAATCAAAAAAAGAAAAATTCCATGTAAATAATAGAATATATATGTTGGAAAAAATCTAATCCCCACAATAAAATTAAAGATTATTAAAAAAAAGAAAACCATAAAAGGTAATTTTTAAGGGTTTTGAATAAATATTCTTTAATATAAGCAATATACTTCTTCATATTAGTCCTTTTCAAATTCATCACATTTTAGCAACAATTCATTGTCAAAATGAAGAAAAAAATATGCTAAATTATTTAAACTAAAGTTTGTCCTTAAAAGAAAATTTTAAGGCCTCAACTGATCTTTTAATAATATCTGGATTAAATTTTTTACCTTTATCAAATTCTATTACCTTAATGGCCCTTTTGTACATTTCAGCAGGTCTATTCTTACTTTCAGTTAAAATATTATCAAATGTATTGGCCAATGCAACAATTTGGGAAAGATCATATATGTCATCACCCTTCAAACCTTTTGGAAAACCCTGCCCATTCCACTGTTCATGGTGTTGCTCAACAATTGTTAAAACTTGTTCTGGGATCTCTGGCAATTTAGCAACCGCTTCTTTACCTTTTGCTGGGTGATCTTGAATTGCTTGCGAATATAATGCATTTGAAGGATTTGTTAAAATATTTTCAGGAATTTTTGATTTAGCATAATCATGTAGCAATCCACCTAGATAGAGGTTTTCTAGAACGAACTGATGTCCATGCCCATTTACGATTCCTAAATATACGGCCAAGTTAGCAACGTTTACTGAATGATCAGCAATAGATTGATTTTGAACAGTGAGTTTTGCTAAGGCCGCTTGAGCAAGTTTATCCTTAGATACTTCTTCTATAAAATTGGCCACTGTTGCTTGGATCACTTTTAGGTTTTCTGAATTTAATTCTTGATCAGCAAATGTTTCAAATACTTTCTCTTTAATCTCTTCACGTGCAATAACAAGGGATCTCTTTTCCTTTCCAACGACGTCGACCATTTCCTGGATAGCTCGTTCCTTTTCTTTCTTCATCCAACTCATGAAGTCGTTAACTTGAGAAATTTTGATATAAATATACTTAAGGTGCTTGGATAGAAAAAAATTATACTTCTCATCATCAATGGAATCCCCAACTTCTTTGAACTTTATGTATTTATCAGCTATGCGCAAATAAACATCTGTAGGCAAAGGAATATTTGGCTGCACTTTTATTAAAGGAACTGAAGTAAAATCTTTTGAAGGATCATTGGAACCATTTTCTTTACTCATATCTATCTCCTTGATTTCATTATACTGCCTCTATGCACCAAATACCTCAAGGAAATTTCTAACTCTACTTGTTAATTTGGCCTTCCTCTTCAAAGTTTGATAGTATGCGTCTTCGAAATGGCCATAATAACCAAGTACAGGAATAGGATATGAGTCTAACTAAACGTCCTTATAAGGGAACGAGAGATTTTTTCCCAAAAGAAAAAAGAATTCAAGATTACATATTTAACATCATGAAATCAGTCGCCCATAGTTTTGCCTATGAACATTATGATGGGCCCTTACTAGAAGAAGTTGAACTTTATAAAGCTAAGTCTGGCGAAGAACTTATTAACGAACAAATTTACTCTTTTTATGACCGAGGAGAAAGGTTTGTAGCAATTCGTCCAGAGATGACTCCAACTCTTGCACGAATGGTTGCTCAAATACATAAAGAAGAGCCCAGACCAATTCGTTGGTTTTCAATCCCTAATCTTTATCGTTATGAAAAACCTCAAAGAGGTAGACTCAGAGAACACTGGCAACTCAATTGTGATATTTTTGGTGCGCCAAATGGAGAAGGTGAATTTGAGATCATTCAAATGCTTATTACATTACTGACTAAGTTTGGAGCAAATAACAAACATTTTTCGATTTGTATCAATGATAGAAAGATTGTCGATAAAGTATTTGAACATATACTAAAAGTTAGTGGCGAACTTTCATATAAACTTTATAAAATCATTGATAAATCAAAAAAAGTTTCGAGTGTTGCACTAGATAAAATGATTGATGAAACCGCATTGTCCACTGAACAAAAAAATCTATTCAAAAAATATATTCAATCTAGCACTATTGAAAAAATGAATTCTTTTTTAAGCGAAAACTCTCAAGTTGATGCCCTCGATGATTTAAATAAGCTCTTCAACGATGCAAAGAATTTAAACATTAATCAATTTCTAACTTATGATCCTACAATTGTAAGAGGTCTTGATTATTATACTGGAATTGTGTTTGAGGTATTTGATCTAAATCCACAGAACCCTCGTGCGATTTGTGGAGGTGGTTCTTATTCAGACCTTTTGAAAATTTTTGGAGAAAAACCACTCCCTGGAATAGGTTTTGGAATGGGTGATGTTACTCTTACTGATTTTTTAAAAACACATGATCTCTTGCCAGATCTTTCTACTCCGAAAAATGATCTATTTATCTCTTTTCAACATGACGATTGTAGAATATTCAGTTTTAAACTCGCACATGAGCTAAGAAAAGCAGATCTCAGAGTTGTATCTAATTTTTCAGCTTTGAAATTTAAAAAAGTTTTTCCTTTAGCAGAGAAAAAAGGTGCTCACTTTGTTGCTTTTATGGACGAACTAGAACTTAGAGATCAATCCGTACAAATAAAAAACACACAGACCAAAGAACAAAAATCTTTCAAACTCAATGATATTGAAAGTATTGTCAGCTATATTTTACAAAAATAGGAACAAAAAATGGAACTCTCTACGACGTATTCACCAAGTGATGTTGAAGATAAATGGTATAAAAAATGGGAAGAAGGAAACTATTTTGCACCCAAAAAAGGTAAAAAAGGCGAGGCCTTCACTGTACTAATTCCCCCTCCAAACGTAACAGGTAGACTACATGCAGGACATGCTCTAGATGTGACGACACAAGATGCACTCATACGATTTAAAAGAATGAAAGGTTATGAAACATTATGGATCCCTGGAATGGATCATGCGGGAATTGCAACCCAATCCGTCGTAGAAAGACAAATTTTTGAAACTGAAAAAAAAACCAGACATGATTTTACAAGAGAAGAGTTTGTAAAACTCATTTGGAAGTGGAAGGAAGAGTATGGCGGCATAATTCTGGATCAACAGAAAAATATGGGCGTAAGTTGTGATTGGAATTATTCAGTTTTCACAATGGATAAATCATTAAATAAGGCCGTAAGAAAAGTTTTTGTAGATCTTTACAAGGAAGGGCTGATTTATCAGTCTGATTATATCATCAATTGGGACCCTGTACTTCAATCAGCTATTTCTGATGCTGAAGTTGAGCATAAAGAAGTTCAAGGAGCATTCTATCATCTTCTATATGAAGTTAAAGGAACAGATGAAAAATTAGAAATAGCTACCACTCGTCCTGAAACACTATTAGGAGACACAGCAGTTGCTGTTAATCCAAATGATGCTCGATTTAAACATCTTATAGGAAAGATGGCCATCATCCCTATAGTCAATCGTGAAGTACCCATAATTGGAGACGAGTATGTTGACATGGAACTTGGAACTGGGGCCCTTAAGGTAACTCCAGGACACGATTTTAATGACTTTGAAATTGGCGTACGTCACAAATTAGAGGTCATCAATATTTTAAACAAAGATGGAACTCTCAACGAAGTTGCAGGTGAATATGCTGGACTTACTTGCAAGAAGGCCAGAACAAAAATTGTTTCATATCTTGAAAATCAAGGTATTTTGATCAAACAAGAAAAACACATTCACCAAGTTGGACATGGAGATCGTTCTAAGGCGATTATCGAACCAATGGTATCCAAACAATGGTTTATGAACGTTCAAGAAATGGCCGCTCAGGCCGTTAAAGCAGTAGAAGAAGATAGAACACGTTTTTATCACAAATCTTGGGAAAATACTTTTTTCTCTTGGCTTCGTGAACCTAAAAACTGGTGTATTTCAAGACAACTTTGGTGGGGGCATCAAATTCCAGTCTATTATTGTCAAAACAAAAAATGCGAGACAACCTGGGCCAGTGAAGAAGATCCTACCAACTGTCCTAAATGTGGTGAGAATAAATTTTTTCAAGACCCCGATGTTTTAGACACATGGTTTAGTTCAGGTCTATGGCCCATGAGTACATTAGGTTGGCCTGATGAAGATTTAATGAAACAAAAACGATTTTCAACATTTTTTCCAACTTCTACTCTGGTTACAGGTTTTGACATTATCTTTTTTTGGGTCGCTAGGATGATGATGCTTACCTTAAAATTTACTGGAGAAGTTCCCTTTAAACATGTCTATATTCATGCCATCGTAAGAGATAAATTGGGCCGTAAGATGAGCAAGTCCCTAGGAAATGGAATCGACCCTCTAGAAATGTGTCGTCAGTATGGAGCAGACTCTTTTAGATTCACTCTTGCAGCTGGTTCTGGTTATAATCGAGGACTAAATTTGGATCCTGAGCGCATAGGAGGCTATCGAAATTTTATCAATAAAATTTGGAATGCTTTCAGATTCATCTCTCCTACGTTAGGTAATGCTGATCATGTACTTCCTGATATTTCAAAATTATCTGTCCATGAGAAATGGATCCTACATGAATTAAATGAAACGACCAAAGTTATGAACGAATCTATGGAAGAATATAGATATGATGATTCCTGTAGCGCTATCTATAAATTTGTCTATGATAAATTTTGTTCGTCTTTCATCGAACTTTCAAAACCTATTTTAAATGGAACAGATATTGCAGCTATAAGACAAAGATCAACTGTTTTAAAACATGTCTTTAGAAAAATAGTGGCCCTACTACACCCATTTAGTCCATTCATTACTGAAGAACTGTGGTCGCATCTTAAAAATGAAGTTGAAGATCTGTTAATTGTGCAAGAGTATCCAGAGTATAACAACTCTCTATTCTTTTCAAAAGAGGCCGAACTGACCCATGTATTTTTAGAGAATGTAACAAATATCAGAAATCTACGAGCAGCTGTCAATATTAAACCAAAAGAACAAATTAAAGTTGAAATCCATTGTGAAAACGAGGAGTATAAGAGCTTTTTTATGGACTCAATTGATGGTTTTTCTTCACTGGCCAAGGTGGAAGAACTTTTGATTAAAAACAAAAACTCAACTCGCCCTTCAAAATCAATTGTATTTGCTAATACTCATAGTGAAATTTTTGTAAAACTCGATGGAGTGATTGACTTACAAGAGCAGATTAACAGGTTAACAAAAGATCTTGAAAAGAATAAAAAAGAGTTCGAAAAGATTAATAAGAAACTTCAAAATGAAAATTTCATGAAAAATGCGCCAGAAGAAGTTGTCACAGAGGTCAAATCGAAGGCCAGTGAATTTCAAGAGTTGATCAGTTCAATAGAGAAAAATATTGAATCATTCAAGTGAGAATGATCAAATAACTATTTTAATAGCGGCGTACTTAGTATGCCGCTGAATCAAATCGAAACACTCCGGCCGAAAAATCTTGAGATAGTGGATAAGTCATAGCGCTACCAGCAAATTGAATGAGCACATTGTCTTTCACGCTTTGAAAATCAACTACGACTGGATTCCCAGGACAGTTCTTGTCATAGATTGCAAAATGAACTTGGTCCTGTTTCTTTCCCCATCCATAATTAGACTTTGCCTGTGGAAGAATAATCTTATCTACTTTGTTATCTACAATAACAGAGACTCTTGCACCTAAACTAACGACATCATTAGAACTGGTATGAGAACCAAGCATATAAGCTGCCCCGGACATGACATCTTTAGAAGACCCATTCATCTGTACAACATTCATATTGCTCCCAAAAGATGGGTATGAACAGTTATTGACACTAGCACCTGAAGATATAGAACCATTACCACTACCGGAAGCATTTCCAGATTCGGAATTAATTGATGAAATATTATTATTAGTGCTTTTAGATTTCTTTTTCCCGCTTCCACCACTTGGAACACAAGAAACGGTAACTAACGATATAATAACCATAAAAGTTTGAATTTTCATAGTGTACTCCCTCAAGATTGACCCAGACATATTATCGCCACTTTATTGTCTTATATTTAGAGATTTCAAACAAGAATTGCTTGATAAAAGTATGTAACCTGTTGAAATCATGATATTTCTTCAACTAAGTCCGTAAAATGGAGTGCAATAAAAACTTGGCGAATTTGAGCTTTTAGAATGTTAACTGCCTAAAATTTGAGAACAATTTCATCGATAACAATTTTGCTAAGGTTCAAACTTTGATTAAAAAAATCGACGAACGCTCTTTGAGGAGTGTTTTTTTCAATGTACTCTTCAACATCAATTTTACTTGGATATCCACCTGGATCAGCGGCCAGTTGTTTTTGAAATATGATGACGTTATCATTGATCAATAGATCGTTGACTCTTTGAAAATTAAATTCTTTTGTTGAAATCTTCTTCAAATCAATTCCATGGTCACTTACAACCAGCAATCCGTCTTCAAGACAGACTTTCATCCCATTTTTTGCTGTTTTATAACTTGATTTCATAGAATAGGAATCGATACTGATAATCATTAAGGACATAATCATCAATATTCTTAAATAATTTGTCATTTTCAAACCTCCCGTTTTTGGAGACAAACTCCCAAGCAGCAAAAAGTCTAACAGACAAGGTCATTAATTCAAAATTCGAATCTAGTGTCAGTTTGCACCGTGAAAAAATGGACTTACTTAAGCTGTATTTTTAAATATTTAAATACTGGTGAATATAATCTATTGCTTCAGACATATTTCCAATTCCCTTGGTTTCACTTCTGGTAGAAATTAAAAATGGTATTTTATTTTGATTGAGGTGAATTGAATTTGGATAAATTCTAAAATGCCTGTGTTTATCTGGCCCATGTGGAGCTTTATTGAAAAAGAATGATGAAACTCCAAAATAAGCACAATACGTACTGGCCCACTGAGCATCTGTGAATACACATTTCGAACCAAAAATGAGTTTATTCAACTCACTTACATCTGGATTTTTTGAAAGGATATATTCATTATCGTCATTCAGATCTTCTATAAATTTTTTGAAAAATTCCTCTGTTTCATATAAATTTTTCTGAATATCCTTATTCCAAATAATAAAGTTAGTTTCCTTAAAACCTTTAAAAAAAGATTTCCACATTTTTAAATTTTCATCAGTTGTCTTTTCGTTTTCAAAGATTATTAAAAAATAGGAATATTCCAAGTATTGATTTTTAACATATTCAGTATCATCACCAATTACCTTAAAACCATTTACAGGTTTCTTAAAATTGGATTCATAATAAGACAAAAAGTCAGAGTCAGAATTCAAATATGATTTTCTTTCAACTTGGTGATTAATAATAAATTTTCTCATCCCTTCTCTATTACCAATTCTGTTTTTTGCTTTAAAAAATAATCCAATAAGTGATGATTTAAAATTATTGGCAAAATCAAAAAAAGTATCAATGTTAAAAACATCTTTCAAATTATAGGCAAAGTGATGAATTCCAAGAATTGTTTCTTTTTGTTGTGGAATTTCAAAAACCCTTACATGAAATGGAAGGGCCCTATAAATATTATAAAAATCTTCAGGAACAATTATGTTTATTTCTGCCTGTTCATCTTCTTGGTGAAGAGCATGCAAAAACGGAAAACAAAGGGTTGCACTATCTAAATCACGAGCTGATGCAATGAGATACTTATTCATTCTTGAATTGATCCTTTTAAGAGATGCTCTCTTGTAAACATTACTGTAAAATAAACAACTGCAAATGGAATCGAGAATATATTAAGGACAGGTATCATAAATAACACCTGAAACAATAATCCGCTGAATGAATTCATCACAAAATTCTTTTTTAAAAATCCAAAGCAACTAGACATTGGAACATGATTTCTTGACCAAGAATAATCTAAAAAAGAAAAAGACAGTAAAAGCGCGGTAATGATAATTGAAACTGGTACAAGAATTGGAAATAAACCAGCTATAAAAGCAATAGCTGTCAAAATTAAAACGACAAAAACTTTTTTTATTTCATTTGAAATAACTCCTGGAAGATTAGAAAGTATAGAACTAAAAGAATCTCCCAGACCAGGTGGTTCTTTCCCTGAAATTTTCTTTTCAACTCTTTCGCTAATAAAGTCATTAAAAGGAGAAGCAAGCATCGATACGACTAAAACAAAAGTCCAACTCACTATAAAATACAACCCAACTGTTACGATTCCTACCATTAGATAATAAAAGAACCCAGATAGAATTTCGGCCGAGATATACTTTGCTATGAAACTCTCTCCCCAATCAAAAACTGGCCCTACAATCCACCATCCTAAAAAAAAATAAAACGCAAATCCAATGACAATTGGAACCAATGACAAAGTAATAACTACCCGATCTTCTTTAAGAATATCAAAGGTCTCATTAAGGTATGTGAATATATTCTTCACGCAAAATCCCATTGTGATGGATCAATAAATTTAAAATCATAGAGATCATTATAGCGTTCTATGTCACCATTTAACGGCGCATTTAAAATTTTTTTCTTAAACTCTTCCCAACTCAAATATTTCTCGAGAATGTCGGTTTCAACCTTTCTTCTTTCACATTCTCGCACTTTTTCTTGCGCCTTCCTTAGTAGACCCTGAACTCCCTTGATATTATCCTCTCTAAGATGATACATGGCAACTGCATATTGAAGAACGGCCCAATAAACATAACGAGCATTATCAGTCATATCTTCTAACCAAAGAGCTTCTAGAAATTCATGACATTCAAAAAATTTTTCTTCATTGAATAGAATGATTCCATCACGCATTTTAGATAAATGCTCTAAGGTGAATTGACCAAATTGATAATTCATCTCTCAACAAACACCTAATATTGAAAGCCCCGAATCAACATAAAGAATTTGTCCAGTTACTCCATTACTTAAACTCGATGATAAATATAGTGCTGCTCCTGCGACATCACTTTGAGTTACATTTCTTCTTAAAGGGGCCTTTTCTTCAACAACGTTCATAATAGACCGAAAACCACTTATACCTGAGGCCGCAAGTGTTTTAATTGGGCCAGCAGAGATACAATTAACTCGAATCCCGGCCTTACCTAAATCATCGGCCAGATATCTTGCTGACGCTTCAAGAGCTGCTTTTGCAACACCCATGACATTATAATTTGAAATCACCTGCTGTGAACCATGATACGTCATTGCTATCACTGAAGCATTTTCTGTCATCAATGGCCTTAAAGCACGGCACAAACCAATTAAAGAATATGCTGAAATATCACATGCCATCAAAAAGCCATCTCTAGAAGTCTCGCTAAAAGGTCTTTTGAGATCATCCTTATCCGCGAAGGCCAAAGAATGCACCAATATATCAAATTTCCCCCAATTGGCTTCTACTGTTTTGTAGAGATTTTCGTAATGATCATCCTTTGTAACATCCATTTCACAAGTGAAATCAGCGCCAACTTCATTGGCCAAAGGGATAACCCTTTTTTCTAAAGCTTCATTTAAAAATGTAAGTCCTATACTTGCACCCTGTTCTTTAAGTTTCTGAGTGATTCCCCATGCAATACTTCTGTCATTTGCAACACCTAAAACAAGTGCTTTTTTGCCGGCCAATATACTCATAAGTTTCTCCAGTTTTAATTTTGCAAACAATATCAAGCTCGTTTTCTAAAATAAAGGAGAAACATAGGCCAGTTTTCGCTACTTCACAACGCGCCACAGGATATGCAAAGCAATAGTCAATTTAAAAATTCCGGGCCATACTTTATTTTCGTCTGTCACTAACAAGGAAGTGTCATTTGACTGAGTCTGAAAAAAAAGAACTTGTTCCCGAATATATTAAAAACCTCAAAGTATATCAGGCCGGTAAACCCATTGAAGAACTGGCCAGGGAAAAATCTCTTAAAAAAATATCTAAGTTAGCTTCCAATGAAAATCCTCTAGGGCCGTCACCTTTTGCGATTAAAGAAATGACTCAAGGTCTATGGTCTCTTCATCAATATCCAGATATGCATGCATTTAGATTGAAACAGGCACTCTCAGAATTATACAATCTTAAGCATCAAAACATTATTTTAGGGAATGGCTCAGAAGGAATCTTGGCCTATATCGCTAGGGTTTTTGTGCAGCCCGGAGATGAAGTTATTACAAGTGAAGGAACTTTTATTGGTTTCAATATTATGTTTAAAGGACAAGGTGCAAAAATTACGAAAGTTCCACTTACAAAGGATTTTAGATTTTGCGTAAAATCAATTGCTGAAAAAATCACTGATCAAATAAAGTTGATCTATATTGCTAATCCGAATAATCCAACGGGTACATATATTACAAAACATGAATTTGACTACCTCATGAAATATGTCCCCAATCACGTTCTTGTGGTTTTAGATGAGGCCTATTTTGAATTTGCAACTCATGCTGAGAATTATCCAAATTCTATGGACTATAGATATGATAATGTGATCACATTGAGAACATTTTCAAAGGCCTACGGCCTTGCTGGAATAAGGGTCGGTTATGGATTTGGACATGAAACTTTAATCGGTCATTTACATAAAGTAAAACTTCCTTTTGAGCCTAATTACATAGCTCAGTTAGGCGCTTGTGGAGCGATACACGATCGTCCACATTTACAAAGAACTCTCTTAAATAATATGGCCGAATACCAAAAATTGTTAAAATATTTAAAATCTAATGGATTCTCACCTATTGAATCACTTACAAATTTTATATGCTTTCATGTTGGATCTATCCAGGCCAGTGATTGGTTGTTTGAGAAACTTCTAGATCAAGGAGTTATTATAAGACCATTGAAAGGAAATGAATTACCCCATCATATGAGAGTTTCTGTAGGTCTCCCTGAAGAGAACTTACATTTCATGGAGTCTATGGATAATTTAATCTCAGAATTTAGAAAGAAATTTGGAGAAAAGCAATGAAACTTACACAAATAGTGACCGCGAGTGATTACCGAACACAATTATCGATTGCAGTTTTGTATGATGATGAGAAATTTTTAAATCTTAATCAGGCAATGGATGTTTATTTTAAAAGTAAAGGTCATTATAACTATATTGAAAAATCAAACCACAAACTTGTAAATTGCTTATCTACTTTTTTATCTCTTTCATCAAATCCACTTGAAGAAATTTTGGAAATTGAAGAACTCTCAAAAAGTTTATTAAAATCAGGTGATATAAATTTGATTGATTCTAAAAGTTTGACTCTAAAAGCACCTCTACAAAAAATCCCAACTTATCGAGATTTTTATGCTCACGAATTACATGTGAAGAAAGGATTTGAAAAAAGAAATGAACCTATGCCTAAGGCCTGGTATGAAATCCCTGCTTATTACAAGGGCAGTACACTGGGTTTTATAGGGCCAAATCAAGATATTCTATGGCCCTCTTATACAGAAGTTTTAGATTATGAATTAGAACTTGGCATGGTTATAGGAAGGGATTGTTTAAATGTGAAGGCCGAAAAAGCGGTTAAAAATATTTTTGGATTCACGATACTTAATGATATTTCAGCTAGAGATATTCAAAAAAAAGAGATGTCTATTCGCCTAGGGCCTGCAAAAGGAAAGGACTTCTGCAGTGTTATCGGGCCGGTTATTACAACTATTGATGAATTTGAGTACAAAGAACCTAATCTAAAAATGACAGCTAGTGTAAATGACAATATTTGGTCTACGGGATATTCTGGTGATGCTCATTTTTCATTTTCTGAAATGATTGAGCATGTTTCTAAAGACGAATGGGTTGTTGCAGGTGATTTATTTGGGAGTGGCACAGTCGGTACTGGCTGTGGACTTGAACTTGGAAAGTATCCACAAGCTGGGGATCTACTAGAATTAGAAATTGAAAAAATTGGAAAGCTAAAAAATAAAATTAGTACAAATCGAGGATATCTTGGAAACTTTTAAATCAAGTGGAACTGTCACGAAGCAAGCACATGTTAAAATACCAAAAGGTTTATTTGAAGAAGAGCACGGTAGAAAAGGCTTTTTTGGAAGAGTTAGCCAAATATATCATGAAAATCCTCCTGTAAATTGGACAAATATTGAAGGAGATTTAAGGCCAAGATGCTTACCTCCATTGTTTGAAGATAAAAAGCTCGATCAAATGTTCGTAACCATTCTTAGAAACAATGATTGTGAAATCAGTGTTGGAACTTTTATGAATTCATTTGAAAGTTTTTTTAGAAATGCAGACTTTGATGAAGTTTATTTTATTCATGATGGAGAAGGAAAACTAGAAACTATCTACGGTCATTTAAACTATAAAAAAGGTGATTATTTAATAATTCCTAGAGGAACTACTTATAAACTTTATCCGAAGAGTCCTACTAAAGTTTTGAGGATTGAATCGGCCAGTGAATTTGAACAACCCACTCGTGGGATTTTAGGGCCAAATGCTTTATATGATCAAACTGCAATTCGTATACCAGAAGCTGAAATTGGAAGTGAAAAGGGTAAAAAAGAATATGTTCTCAAAATTAAAAGGTTGGGAAAACTTACCAGTGTAACATATCCAAACAATCCATTGGATGCAAAAGGTTGGAAGGGATCTGTTTATCCATGGGCAATTTCAATCTATGACATATGCCCTATCATGAGCCATAGGTATCATATCCCTCCATCAGGGCACAGTACTTTTATTGCAAATAATCTTGTTATCTGCTCTTTTGTTGAGCGTCCCTTAGAAAGTAGTGATCACGAGGTATTAAAAGTCCCATTCTATCATTCTAATATCGATTATGATGAAGTTCTTTTCTATCATAAGGGAAATTTTTTCAGCAGAGATAATATTGATATCGGTTCATTTACCTTTCATCCTCAAGGTATTCATCACGGCCCTCATCCCAAGGCATTTGAAAAAACTATGAATAATGACTACACTGATGAGTATGCAGTTATGATTGATACCCGTTATCCATTGATACCAACTTCGTGGTTTCATGAAGTTGAGATAAGAGATTATTGGAAATCCTGGAGGTCATAATGCTCTCTTTTAGTACAGATGAATCTTTTCAACAGAACTATAAATTTCTCATAGGTTCCTTGGTTCCTAGGCCAATTGCTCTAGTTTCTACTAAGAATGAAGATGGTTCAAATAATTTAGCACCGTTTTCTTTTTTTACCGCGATTAGTGCAAGGCCTATGATTATTGCTTTTTGCCCATTAATTCGAACGAGTACAGGTTTGAAAAAAGATACAGTTATAAATATTGAAAGGACGAAAGAGTTTGTCATTAATTTTGTGAGTGAAGAAATTATTCAAAAAGTGAATTTAACTTCCACAGAAGTACCTTATGGGGAAGATGAGTTCAAGCTCTCAGGTTTAACTCCGTTAGAAAGTGAGATTGTTTCGGCCAACAGAGTTCAAGAGTCTAAAATACATTTTGAATGTAGACTCAGAGATATTTTAAATTATGGAGATGAACCAGGAGCAGGAAGACTGATCTCGGGAGAAGTCGTTAAAGTTCATATAAACAATAAAATATATTCTGAAGGAAAAATTAATACAAATCAATATAAACCAATCGGTCGTGGGGCGGGAAATGATTGGATAAAATGTACAGATATTATTCAATTAGAAAGACTAATGACGGCCCAAATTCAAAAATGAGTTTCAATTTAGATGATTATAAAAGATTGATTATTGGACCTTAGGATTCGTGGGATCGGTAAGATCTAAAATGACTAATCCATTTCCATCTGTTGTTAAAAAACCCTTTGTGCCATCTTTAGATATAACAAGTTCAGATGGAAAACCCTTTATACTCAAAGTTCTTACGAAAGATGGGGAATTTCTGTTAGTCACATCATAAATTGCCAGACCATTTTATCCTGAAGAGACATATGCAAACTGTTCATTATTTGACAAAGTTATGTTAGAGGCATTTGTGGCAGAATTTAGTCCTGTTAAAAGCGTTGGACTTAAAATATCTGAAACATCATATATTTCTATTCCATTATTACCAGCGGCAGCAAAAATGATTCTTTCATCCTTTGAAAGCTTAATATCTTTAACATCTCCTCCTGGCGTTGAGGCGGAACTAAGTGGAGTTGGGGCCGTACTAGAACCATTAATAATTGCTGATATGTCGATAATATTTATACCACTAGTTCTGTTTGCAACGAAAACGGTTTGACCATTTCCTGAAATTTCAAGAGAAAAAGAAGCTCCAAGAGATATATTAGGAGTTACAGTTGGAACGTCAGGATTAGTGACATCTGCGACTTGAACCCCAATATTTGTCGAAACCAATATGTAATTTGGATTCAGTGTGCGCTTAATAAAATTCACCGTGTTGCCCAAAGACTTACTTCCAATTTGTATAGGGTTAGCAGGATCATTATAGTCAATAACTTTAAAAGCATTGGATATATCAGAATAGTAGGCATAATGTTTATCAATTGAAGTAGTAAATGCTCTTGCAATACTATTTGGTCTAAAAGTCTGAAAAACTTTTAAGTTTTTCTCATCACTAAGATCTAACTGAACTATAGCGAAATTGTCATCTCTAATCCAAGCCATTTTCTCATCATCAGAAAGTTCAATTGACCATGTTTTAGAGATTGTCTTGTAGGTAGATAACTCTGAAATTGATGTAGGGAAATTTGAAAGATCAACTGCAACAAGACCATTTTGCTCAACGGATACGATTGCTACATTTTCACTTGGATCAATATCAATATTCAGAGGGTTTCCATGCATATCAAGGTCTTTTACAATTGTTACATCACCTAAATTAGATATGTCATATATTGATAATCCATGTAAACCAAAATTTCCATTATCAGCAACATAAAGATAATTGTCGTCATTTGAAAGTTTGATATCGTTCGTGCTACTCCCTGCTTGTAAATTAAATGTAATATAACTAAAAGAATTAGCTGAAAGGTTCGTTAGGTCCACAACTGTAATGCCAGAGCTATTATTTGAAACAAGTGCCCTACTCCCATCTGAGAGAACTTCTATATCAACCGTTTTGCCAATCAAAGATAAATTAGCACCATATACAGGAGTTGATAAATCTGAGATATTTAGAGAAACTAGTGAATTATTTCCATCAGCTACTAATACATAATCACTATTTGGAACAATTGCGACTTTATATGCATTTCCACTAGTATCGTAACTACTCAAAACCATAGGATTATTAATATCTGAAATATCTAAGATATAAACTCCAATGTCGTCATAAGCTAAAAATGCAGTGGATTCATCAAGAGAAAGTGTCACGCTCTTAAGATTTTCATCTATAATAGAGTATTTTGAAATTTCTCTAATTGATAAAGGATTGCTTATATCAAATATTATTAGTCCATTAAGGTCATCTGAAAGAAATAACCTTCTCCCATCTTTTGAGAGTGTGATACTTATTGCATTTGTTGTTTCGACATGATTAATAGGAAACATATTCGCTGGATCTGAAATATCATAAACCTCTAAACCTTTATACCCTTTAGCAACAAAAGCATATTCTCCATATATTTTTGCATCATTCACAAATCCACCAAAACCATTCATCTTACGAAAGTATTTTGAAGAATCTTTGAGCAGAAGATCTAATTGTTCTCTATTTTGCAAAGATGTTTTGAAAAAAATGTTACAAGAACTTAATAATAAGATGAGAGGTACTACTAATAAGCAAAATTTTAAAGAATGAAAGAGTGTATTTAGTTTTTTCATATATCCCCTCGTAAGTATTCTATCAAAATTCAAAATTTAAATGAGGACAAAAACTTGCATCTCAAGTTAATTTGTAAAATCAACATCTTAAAAAAGAATAAATTATCCTATTGATAGTTGCAGACATTTCAATGTCGTTAAGTTGTGCAACAATTTATTGCCAATTAGCTGAAATTAATGAATTAATGCTTACTTATGAGTACTAGTCCAACTCTTTAGTTATCTTTTTGAATATATTTAAAATAATTACGGATAAAGCTAGAAACTCTGAGATTTTTTATATTTGCATTTTTAAAATAGTAATTTCGATTATAGTATAAGAGAATCCAAGGCAAGTCTTTGAAAACCTCATCTTCAATCTGTTCAAGTAAACTTAGGACTTTTTCATCATCAGTCGAAAATCCTATCTCTGATATAAGTTTATCTACTTTTGTATTCTGGTATTGTGATTTATTTAATCTTAGTCCTGAACTTGGACTTATAAGAAGTTGTAGAATATTTCTTGGATCTGGTAAATCAAATATCCAACCATCAGTAAAAAATTGTAGATGGCCTTCTCGTCCTTCTTTTAAAAATGTTGGGAAATCAATTTCTTTAATCTTGATATTAATCCCAATTTTTGCGAGCTCCTCTTTAAAAAAATGTGATTCCTTAAGAGATTGATCGCTGATACCTCTGGTTGAATATGTAATCGCAGGCAGCCCTTCACCATTAGGAAACCCGGCCTCTTTAAGATAAACTTTAGCTTTTTCTACGTCATAATTTACCGGATTTACTTTGGAAGGGTTATAGCCTTTAGTTCCTGGAAAATATATTGAGTTAGCTCTTTGAGTTGTATTTTGCGTTACAACTGATAAATATCTCTCATAATCAATTCCATATGCTATTGCTTTTCTCAAATTTAAATTATTACCTAAAATTGGATCATTCATATTAAAACTTAACCAAAGAGATGAAAATGAAGGGAAAATTAATAGCTCAATATCTCTTTGCCGCAAGTTCTTTTTAAGTGTACCAATAGGAGTAATATTACTGGCCAAAATAGTCTTAGGAACTTCAATCCAATCCAATTTTTTTTTCAAAAAATCTTCCCATAAAAGTTTGTTATCTTGAATAACTCTCATCCTGATTCCATCTACAAATGGAATTGTCTTCTTTTTGTTTTTAAGAAACTTTCGAGTATGTGAATATCTATCCCCTGTTGTAGGATAAAGGGAGTTTCTGTATCCTGTAAAAGACTTAAAAACCACCTCATTTTTTTTATCAAGTTTTATAGGGATAAAGGGACCTGTTCCTATCATTTCATTTGAGAGTAAATCGAATTTTGCTTCTAAAACTTCAAGCGGAACAGGAACAACAAATGTTAATGCCAGTAAATGTGACAAATCTGGTACTGGGGTGGTAAATGACATTTTTAAAGTATAGTCATCAGGGGCACTCAGACCTGAAATGCTTTCACTAAAAAATAGATCTGTACTTTCACCTACTTTTTTTGAAAATTCATCAAAACCTTTCAGTTTAGATTTAAAAAGCCATAAACCTGAACTCTGAATAGGATTGAAGGCGATTCTCTTTATTTGATTGATAAAATCTTGTGCAATGACAAATCTCTTTTTCCCTTTAAAAATAGGGTGATTATGGTAAGCAACGCCCTTTTTAATTTTTATTGTTGCCTCAGTTTTTAATTCATTCCATATTGGCAAAGATTCAGCGATTAAGGGAATGACTTGATATGGACGTTTCAAATAATGATATTCATAGAGTGGCTCATATGTTTGTGATACTACAGTTAGAGATCCATCATCATAAGCGACAGCGGGATCAATGCTCGTAATGCTGGAAGTTAGTGCTGTTTCAAGAATTATTTCACGTTGAGATAAACAAGAAATATTCAAAAACAATATACAACAACATATGATTCTTAACATATTTTATTTTTGCATGGATTGTATTAATTGTAGACAAAAAAAAGGCCCTCATCAGAGGGCCCTTAGTTTTTTGAAATTATATTACAGTTATTTTTTCTTTAATTTTCTCAAAAGTCTTTTCTTCTTTAATTGCATAAAGCATATTCTTTTTAATATTCTCATTAGATTTATAGTATTTTCTGATTTCATCTGCATTTGAATTCGTCATTGCAGCAGTTTCATCAATTTTATTATCCAGATCTTCATCTGTGGCCTCGACACCATAATCTTTACCAAGTGTATCTAGAAGAAGCCCTGATCGAACTTGAAAAGTAGCTTTTTGAGTTAAGTCATCTGCCCATTTTGAGAAATATTCGTCGGCCATCGTATCCGTAAAACCTTGATACTTTAATGTCTGAAGGAGATCTTTTTTCAAGTATTCTTCCTGTTGTTTAATCATGGTAGAAGGAATATCAAATGGGTGAATTTCAATTAATTTTTCAAGAATTTCTTGATGTAACTTTTCATTGGCCTGTCTTTCTTTTTGTGAAAGAAGCATCTCTTTTGTTTTTTTCTCAAATTCTTCTACAGACTCGTGTCCAAGTTCTTTTGCAAGCTCATCATTAAATTCTGGTAGAATTTTTTCTTTGATTTCATTTAGTTCTATATGAAATTTAACAAGGGCACCTTTTAAATCTTCAGCATGATAATCTTCAGGAAATGTGACTTCAATCGTTTTCTTTTCGCCCTTTTTCATTCCTACCATTTGCTCTTCAAAACCTGGAATGAATTGTCCAGATCCGATTTCTAATTGAAAATCACTCCCTTTCATATTGTCTGGCCTTGAACCATCTTGTAACTCCCCTTCGAAGTTCATGATTGCAAAAAGCCCATTTTGTAATTCTCTAGATTCATCATCAATTTCTTTGATTTCAGCTTTTTGTTGCACATGTGATTTTTTAGAAGTTTCAACCTCTTCATCAGTCACTTCAACATTATCTTTTTTTACTTCAATAGATGAAAAATCTTTGATTTCAACATTGGGGAAGATTTCAACAATTGCGTCAAAATTAATGCTTTCACCTTTTTCGTAATTCAAATTCTCAAATGATGGATAACCTACTGGAGTTAATTTTTCCTCATTTATGGCCTGATAAAATTCTTTTTGGACAAATCTATTTAAGGCATCATTTTCAACTTGTGGGCCATAGAGTTTTTTAATCATGTCTATAGGGGCCTTACCTTTTCTAAAACCTTTTAAATTTGAAGCTTTTCTTTTTTCTTTTAAAGCTGCTTCGATCTCTCCAGAAAGATCAAATTCTTCAAACTTGAAAGAGATTTTTTTTGTGCACCCATTAACATTTTCAACAGTATAAGACATATCCACACCTACATTCCTTATCTATGATACCTGTACGGTTCTTTTGAAATTTACAATGGGTGGAAGCTATTACGGGGTGGGCCAACTGTCAAGAGTTCCACAATTGTAAAGGGACAAATCAATAACTTACATTAACCAAGTAGAGGCCTTGTGGTTGTGCAATGGGAGCACAATGACCTATTTTTTCGACATTGATATAATGCATCAATTCTTCAAGTTCTAATTTTCCTCTCCCTACAGAAATGATGGCCCCACTAATTGCGCGTACCATTTGCTTAAGAAAGCCGTTTCCTTCAAATTCTAAACTGATTACAGAAAGTTTTTTATCAAGATCTATTGGATGACAATATTCTATTTCTCCAACTTTTACACTGTATATCGTTCGTAGAGTAGACTTTACCGGTGTCCCTGTGCATTGGAAATTTCTAAAATCATGTTCACCTTTAAAACACTCACAAGCGAGTTTTAAGAGTTCGAAATCAAGTTTGTAATTTATATGAGTAAGGTAGTGATTATAGAATGGATCTACACTCCCACTGTATAACATATATCGATAGAGCTTCTTTTTTGCTTGGAAGATTGGATGAAACTCTTCATTCGAATCACAAACACTCAAAACCTGTATATCATCTGGAAGGAGTGAATTTAGAGCTTTTAATAAAGCAATATCTTCAATGAAAAATGGCACTTGAATACGTACGATTTGTCCTAGGGCGTGAACTTTTGCATCCGTACGGCCTGACCCGATACTTTTGACTGTATCAGTTTTAAATATACAACATAGCACTCGGTCTAACTCTCCCTGTATGGTTGGACAATCAGGTTGATTTTGCCATCCAAAATAATTTTGCCCATTGTAAGAAATGCATAATTTTTTAAAAAATTTCATAAGGGAGTATATATACTAAAGATACTCAAAGGAAAAACCAATGCCGTATGACATTCCTTTAACTGAAAGATTTTCATTCTTAAAACCATTATAAACATTCATTCGAGCAATTAAATTGAGAAACATACCAGTAATGTCAAACTGATCATACATTTTCTGTCCATCATTTACCCAAATTTTATTTAAATTGATTTTAAATCTCCCTTCTGCATAATAACCTGTGCCGATTTGCTTGTAGGTCTTATCTGAGTCTTCATCATCTAAATCTGTTCTATTTTGCCAAACTCCAAGAGCACTAGCACCACCAACAAACGAGAGTTTTAACCAATTGTAAAGAGGGAGTTCGACACCAAGACCAATATCAAGTGGTAGAGTCCACAGAAATAGGCTTGTTCTGCTACTTACAGTACTTGCAGAATCTGCAAATCGAGCATGACCTTTATTGTATCCTAGTCCCATTTGTACATTTAAAGTCATCTCAATATATGAACGAAAAAGAAAATAATCAAAGCCGAATTTAAGCATGGCCGGAAACTCTGGATCAGAGGCGTCTTCGCGAAAAACCTTGTTGAAAAGATCATTGGTTGAGGTGTAATCGAAAGTATCTTTAAATAAAGAGAAACTAAAAATTTTGCTTCCTGAATATTCGTATTCAGCATAGAGTTTTCTATTGTTAATCGTTGGATAATTTGAATTTGTATTTATAACACCAGGAGGAAGTACTCCAATTTGTTTTTTTGATTTTGGATTTTTAATAATTTTTTCTGATTCTTCTTTGCCAAGTTGATTTGTAACAGAAGCATCTTTATTGATCTTGGGGTAATTTTTTATCTCTTTAGTTTTGGAAGGGTCGAAATTCTTGTACATCCTATCAAATACAGACGTATCTTTAATTTGTCCGCCAAGATATTGATCGGCAAAGCTAACTGCAGGAATGGCGAAAAATAATATTAGATAAAATCTAGTTTTCCCATCTAAGTACATCTGATAATTCACCTCTGTGAAATAAAAAATAAATCACACTTCCAACTACATATAAATTTATAAATAGTATGAAAGTGAATGTTTCATAAATCGCAGTGAGACACATTACAAACAAGATTATTGCAAAGGTCTGCTTTTTATGTTTTCGCACCCATTCTGAATTCTTAAATGATGGAAATGGGAAGCTTGTAATCATTAATATAGAATATATAAATACATAGATTGCAACCGGAATGTTATATTTTAGTAAAATTGGAAATTCGGTAGTTAAAAGTACAAGACCTATAATGGCAATAGCTGCTGATGGTATGGGAAGACCTTGAAAATAATTTGAATCTACTTTTGATATATTGGCATTGAATCTTGCAAGCCTCAATGCTCCGCATAGCAAGTATATAAATGCCACCAGTATTCCAATGCGTCCAAGCGGTTTTAGAAATTGGTGATAAATTATTAGTGAAGGTGCTACTCCAAATGAGATTACATCAGAGATTGAATCAAATTCTTCTCCAAAGTGGGATTGAGTACCGGTAAGTCTAGCGATACGGCCGTCAACACTATCAAAAATACTACCAAGGATAAGTATGATTGATGCATAATAATACGAACCTTTAAGTCCCAAAAGAATGGACATAAACCCACAGGCCATATTTAGTGCTGTAAAAATATTAGGTAGGAAAAATACAAGTTTTGATTTTTTGGTTCTAGAATCTTGATCGGCCAATTCTTCCGATGGACTATTCATAATTATTCCTTATTCTAATGATCCTTTCCTATTGGCCAAAATGGTTTCAGTAGATTTAACCCACTCACCCTGTTGCACAATTATCTCATAATTCACAGGAATGTATATTAGGACAGATCCGCCCAATGGAAAAAAGCCTAAGTTTGCTTGTCGGTTTCCCCTATCTCCAGGCAATGACCAAACTTGCGCAGCTCCACCAAAAGGGCATTGGACAAATTGTAATGCAAAATACTCAGAAAATTTGTTTAAAAAACGAACATATTGCCCATTGGTACGATTATCTCCTTCTAAAGTTATTTTGAAAAATCCAGACCTAAAGACTTTTGTAGGAAATGGGGTGTCCCGCCTATCGAAAACCTCTGCACTCATGGGTAGATAGATGCCACTATTTTGCCCCCAATAATTAGCGATTCGAATGACTTGGTAAGAAACTTTATCATCCTCAATCCTGACATTTTTAGAAATTGATATTATTCGGCCATCTATAGGTGAATAGAAAAAATCTCTTTTGGAAATTAGCGGATCTGTATTGAGTTTTGTATTTTTTTTTCGAAATAAAAAAAGAAAAAGACAATAAAGAGAGAAAACAAATAGAAAGTGAAAGATTGTTAAAAAAAGAAGGCACAGCAAAAAAAGGGCAATAAATTTATAGTGGGTGGTTTTTTTTAAGTAAAACTGAAACATAAAAAGAAGATACCACGTGTTGGCCCTCAGTGAAATTATTATTTAATAGAAGGTTTAAATTCTTCTTCGATATCACGAAAATAATATGGTGATCTACGTAATTTTTGTATGAGAAGCATTTTAAAGAAGTTTTGCGAATTATTTTTGACTAATTCAAAAATACTAGAAGTACTTAAATTATCAAGATTATTGCAAGTAAAAATTTCTAAGTTTGACTTTTGGTACTGGACATAAAATTCTTGTAGATCAGAATGTGCAAAGATCTCTTTATGTTCTTTTCCATCGTTCCAAATGTAGGAAAAGTATTCTTTTTTAAAAGCATTCTCGATCCAGACATAAGAATTTTTTCCGCACAATCTAGGAACTTCAAAATGGTAAAATGAAAATACGTCGATGGACTCATTTTCTAATGTTTTAGCCAGTCCTTCTGAAACTCTCATTCCTGTATATGAACCAGGGCCTGAACAAGTAAACAATGCCTTTATCTCACTCATTTTACAGTTGTGATTTTTAAGAAGTTCGTAAGTTCGTTCATGGAGAGAGTCAGATGTTTTGCGATTTTGGGTTTCTAAGAAATCAATCCACTGAAGGTTTTCGGAAAGAAGTCCAAGTTTAAGTTCATTTGTTGTATCAATGTAAAGATAAATACTCATATCGTTTAAAAAAAGTTGTTGAAATCATTAAATAGTGCCACAAAAGTCAGAACGAGCAGTAAGGACAAACCAAATTGCTGGGCCATCATCATTTTTTTTCTTGATAGAGGTCCTTTATTGATAATTTCACATACAATAAACATTATATGCCCTCCATCCAAGACAGGGATTGGCAATAGGTTAATCATCCCGAGATGAACTGAAATCAATGCCATGATTTGAAAAAAATACGTCAAGCTTATGTGGAAATAATCTGAGGCAACTTTTCCAATGGCCACTGGCCCACCAACTGATTTAATTGACACTTTGCCAGTTACTAAGTTTTTAATCCCTGTAAAAATTTTGGTTGATGATTTCGTTGTTTCTAAAAAAGCACCAGTCAAAGAACCAAAAAAGCCTTTAGGAGGTGTTTTTATTCGATTAGGTTCAACAATTATAGCAGCACTACTAATTCCAAAAACTTTTACGTCTTTGTCCCCTCTTTTTTCAATTATTGGAGTAAGTTTAAAATTAATCATTTTTCCATTACGAATTACTTTTAAATCAACTGGGGAAGAGTCTAATTTTTGAACTCTTTCACTGAAAGATTCGAATCCATAAATTCTTTTTTCGTTGAGAGAGTAGATCAGGTCTCCTCCCTCGATACCGGCAGAGTAAGCAGGATATCCTTTTACAGATCGTTTGATGACGAGATCATTTGTAAAATATTTTTTATCTATAAGCTGTTGTCTTAAGTTTGTTGATTCAAATTCATCAATTTTATTATTGTTTTTATCAAATAATTGAACTTTATTAACATTCTTGAGTTGGGCGTAAAAGGAAATTAATTCAAAAGGAATTTCGTTTCCATTTACTTTTAAAGAATAACTCTCACCTTTTTCATTAAAGATAATAGGAGATATAAAAAAAGCAGGATATTTGGCGAATTCAAATAGAAAATCTTTGCTGCTCATGTTTACTGGAATTTTGATTTCTTCACCAAATCTAATGATCGTCATTGTTTGTATTATTTCTGTACCATCAACTGCAATATCAGTAGGGTAAATTAGCCCATGGCCATTGACCTTATTGATAACATCTCCGGACATAAAACCTTTTTCATATAGTAAAGAATTTTGCTCAATCACACCCAATCGAATTTCTGGAACTTCTTCTCCATTAAAGAGAAGTCCAAAGAAGAGAATATAGGCCAGAATGAAATTTGCAAGAGGTCCACCAAAAACAACCCAAAATCTTTCCCTTTTTGTTTTGTAGGTATAAGCATACTTTCTTTGATCTAATGGAATATTTTCCATTGTAAATGGATCATCTCCATACATTTTAACATATCCACCAAGAGGAATGGCAGAAAACGCGTATTGAGTTTCTGAACGTTTCCACTTAAAAATCTTTGGCCCAAATCCAATTGAGAACACCTCAACTCTAACTCCGAAAAGCCTCGCAAATATAAAATGTCCTAATTCATGAAAGAAGACTAATGGACATAAAAACATAATAAATATTGCGATTCTCTCAACATATACAGGCATCATTTCAATAGTCATGAATTATATCCTTTTCAATTAAGGTTTTACGGATAGTATAAAACCATATGTAAAAAGCGCAAAAAAGGGCGCTACAAACAGTAAACTGTCTATCCTATCATACACCCCACCATGCCCAGGAATCAAAGAAGAACTGTCTTTAATCGAAAACTGACGTTTTATTTTTGATTGGATAAGATCTCCAATTTGAGATAACAGCCCGAAAATACAGTATGTCACAAATAATTGAATATTTGATCTATTAAATGTTAAGAATGTGACAATAAAAGCAGTTAATCCAGATGTAAGCATTCCTCCAATCAGGCCTTCAATTGTCTTATTAGGACTAACTTCTGGCCAAAGTTTTTTATTTCCAAAGTTCTTACCAAAAAACCATGCCCCTGTGTCCATTCCAAAATTAATCATAAAAAGAATTAAAGTTAATTTTCTCCAAACATCAAAATGAAAAATAGTACTCAAAGCTATAAATGAGCTGCTTACGTAAATGCTTGGCGCAATTGGAAACTTTCTAACTAGATCTTCAATAAATGTCTTTTCAATATCTGAAGCAAAAAGATAGATAATAAGTAATAGATTTAAGAAAATTGCAAAATTTATAATATATTGTTTATAAATGTCTTCTGCACCAAAAAAATTAACATAAATAAAACTAACGATTAAAATTAATTGCCCAAAAAAATAACTTTTTGAGAACCTTTGCTTCGCTAAAAAATTCGTATAAAATTCATCGAGTGTAATCATTCCAATAGTTAAAATTAGTCCTAATGTCGCTCCTGATCCCAAGTAGATACAGACTCCTAGTATAGAAACTAACACTAGTGCTGAAATAATTCTAAGCTGAGTATTACTTTTCATTCTAAACTTTTGTTAATTCACTGAGGTCTGTTTTAGTTTTTTTTGCTAATTCTCTTGAAGACAAAAGACCATCGCAAGGCCCAATTGTCCCAAATCTGCGTTCCCTTTGCGAAACATATTGGATAATCTTTCTGAACTCATTTGCTCCGAAATCAGGCCATTGTGTTTCAGTGAAATAAAGTTCACTATAAGCAATTTGCCAAATCAAAAAGTTTGATACTCTTTGATCCCCACCGGTTCGGATGAGTAGATCTATTTCTTTAAGCTCAGGTTGATAAAGATATTTCTGAAGTTGATCTTCTGTAATCAGTTTGTTTGGGTTTTTAACTATAAAACTATTTATAGCATCAATAATTTCTTTTCTTCCACCATAATTAAAAGCAAAAGTCAGCTTCAGTCCGTTAAAGTCTCTTGTGGAATCTTCAAGATCTTTAATTAGCTTTTGGGTTTCAGATGGTAATCTTGAAATATCCCCCATCACTCTAAAACGAATCTGATTTGATAAAATTTTATTGCGTTCTTTATTCAGAAATTTTTTTAATAATTTAAAAAGCGTCGTCACTTCAAGATAGGGCCTGGACCAATTTTCAGTAGAAAATGCATAAAGAGTAAGTGAGTCTAATTTTAGATTGGAGGCCTCTTCAACTATTTCTGTGACAATTGCAGAACCTCTAACATGTCCCCAAACTCTTTCATGAGCACGTGACTGCGCCCATCTACCATTTCCATCCATTATGATAGCTACATGTTTAGGGACTGCAAAATAATTATTCTTATTATCCATTAAACTGTTAAAATCTCTTTTTCTTTAGCGTTAATAATTTCATCGACTTTTTTTATAAAATCATCTGTAATTTTTTGGATTTCTGTCTGTAATTTTTTTGACTCATCCTCTGACACTTCCTTGGCCTTTTCAGCTTTCTTCACTCTTTCATTTTCATCACGTCTTGAGTTTCGAATGGCAACTCTTGCATCCTCTCCAATTTTTTTGACATCCCTAACTTGTTCCTTACGTCTTTCTTCAGTAAGAGCAGGAAAGGGAATTCTAATTAGATTCCCATCATTAGATGGAGTGAGCCCAAGGTTAGCATTTATTATTGATCTCTCAATTTCAGGAATCATCGTTTTGTCAAAGGGTTGAATTTGAAGCAATCTGGCCTCAGGACTACTTACTTGCCCAACTTGGACTATTGGTGTTGCTGAACCATAGTAATCAACTTTTACACCATCAAGAACCGCCGCCGATGCTCGTCCAGTTCTAACCTTAGTCAATTGAAACTTTAAAGAATCAATCGATTTTCCCATGCTTTCATTTAAATCACTTTTAATTTTATCAAGCATTTTCACTTCCCTCTGAAATTAGTTTATTTGTAACTATTGTTCCGATTTTATCTCCAATGACTACTTTCTGCATATTCCCTTGTGCAAACATGTCAAAAACAATGATATCAATACCATTGTCCATACAAAGAGTTATGGCCGTAGAATCCATAACCTTTATCTCTTTGTTTAATACCTCAATGAACTTGAGTTGATCAAACTTTTTAGCATTTTGGTGAATCATTGGATCTCTATCATAAATTCCGTCAACTTTTGTTGCCTTCATTATTACATCTGCGTCAATTTCATTTGCTCTTAGTGCTGCAGCTGTGTCTGTTGTAAAATAAGGATTTCCAGTTCCTGCAGCAAATATAACAACCCTGCGTTTTTCCAAATGCCTTACTGCACGTCTTCTTATATAAGGCTCTGCAATTTCTTTCATTTCAATGGCCGTAAGGACTCTAGTATGTACATCGTACCTTTCCAACCCATCTTGCAAAGCAAGTGCATTAATTACAGTTGCCAGCATCCCCATATGATCAGAGGTTGTTCTATCCATGCCTTTTGTGGCCCCTGCAACCCCCCTATGGATATTTCCACCTCCAATAACAATAGCGATTTCAACGCCCATGTCATAAAGGGCCTTAATTTCTTTACATAGTTTTTCTAGAATTTCTTGTGAAATTCCAGATTTATCTGTTCCCGCCAAGGCCTCCCCTGACAATTTCAGTAAAACTCTCTTATATTTCATGACATCACCCTATTTTGAGGGTCGAAGATAAATCGCAAAATCGAGTATCCGCGACCATTTTTACTGCACAAAAAAAAGGGGCCGTACGGCCCCTTTAATTTAAGTTTTTCGATCTTATTGTTGAGCAGTCATTTTGGCAACTTCATCTGCCAAATTGTCCTCTTTCTTTTCAATTCCTTCACCAAGATTGTAGCGAACAAATCTTCTTACAGAAAGTTTCTCTCCAATTTTTAGAGTTGCTTCATTTATCAACTCTCCAACTGTCATTTCAGGATTTTTCACAAAATCTTGCTCCAGCAAGCAGACTTCTTTAGCAAGTTTAGAAAGTTTTCCCTCAACAATTTTCGGAATCATATTCTCAGGTTTTCCTTGCTCTTTCAATTGACCAGCATAGATCTCTGCTTCTTTCTTTTTAAAATTCTCGTCAATATCATCTGCATTGATAAACTTAGGATCTGATGCCGCGATATGCATTGCAATGTCTTTTGCTAAATTCTGGAATTCTTCATTCTTTCCAACAAAATCCGTTTCACAGTTTACTTCTACCATAACTCCGATTTTTCCACCGTGTATATATGAAGCAATTGTTCCTTCGGCCGCAATACGACTCTGTTTTTTTGCAACTGCCGCTAGACCTTTCTTTCTTAAATAGTCTATGGCCTTATCCATATCTCCACCATTTTCAGAGAGGGCCTTCTTGCAGTCCATCATCCCTGCACCAGTTTTTTCTCTTAATTCTTTTACAGCTCCAGCAGTAATTGTCATGATTTTGTCCTTAATTTGATGATTATTTAATATCCTAAAAATTACTCTTCAGTTGATTCTTCTTGTAAGTCGATATCATTTTCATATTTATTAATGATTTCACTTTCCAAAGCAGCATCTCTTTCAGCAAATTCTGCATTTGCATTTCCTCTTGAACCAGCTCCTTCATTCACAGAACTTGCAAAATATTCAGCAAAAAGAGTCACTGATTTAATTGCATCATCATTTCCTGGAACGACATAATCAATTCCTGTCGGATCACAGTTTGTATCTGTAACTGCAATAACCGGAATACCAAGAGTATTAGCTTCTTTAATAGCGATTCTTTCATTACTTGGATCTACAATAAAGATAGCTCCTGGAACTTTTCTCATATCCTTAATCCCACCAATGTTTCTCTCTAACTTTATAACTTCTTTATCTATTTTTGATCTTTCTTTCTTAGTGAGTAAACCAAAGTCTCCAGTTTCTTTCATTTTTTCAACTTTTCTAAGTTTATCAATCGAAAGTGCAATCGTTTTATAGTTTGTAAGCATACCACCAAGCCATCTGTGAGTTACATGAAATGCACCACATTTTTCAGCTGCTTCCCTAACAACACCTGACGCTTGTCTTTTTGTTCCTACGAAAAGAATTGGCTTTCCTTCAGAAGCTGTTTTTTTCATAAAGTTGAATGCTTTTTCAGCAAGTGGAATTGTTTTACCAAGATCAATGATATATATACCATTCCTCTCTCCATAGACATATTTCTTCATCTTAGGATTCCATTTTTGTGTTTGGTGACCAAAATGTGCACCGGCCTTTAGCAATTCTTTCAACTCTAACTTTGCCATCTTTTCTCCTATGGTTGGTTAATCTGATCACACTTGCGAGGCAGTCCTCGACCATCCAAAATAGTGTGATTGTTGGTTAATGTAGCCGTTTTAATAACACAGTGAAACACCTTCGACAAGTCTCATCACCTTTATATTGAGATGAAATATTAAAAATGCGCCCGGTGTTAGCACGTAAAAAGAATTTTATTTAAACAAGGGGTGGTCATTATAACTTGTATTATGCGTATATAAAATAGGATCACAGCCTCGTACCATCACAAAGGCCTCTCCAGTTCTAAAAGTTTGACCAATTCCACGGGAATCTGAATTGCTATTAAATTTTACGTCTTGATTTCCCTTAGTGACCTTGCAAGCTATATATTTGTAACCACAAGCAAGATATCCTTTCATTCCATCTACTCCATTTAGACCTTCACCTTGCTGTTGATAAATCATTTTAGGAATAAAACTTGAAAAAGAAGTACATCCTTCTTCTAAATCCGTTGGCCCATAGGCGCATGAAAGTTCTTGAGAAAAGTCTCCACGACTATTTTTGTTAATGTAAATAGTCATTTCTGTAGTTCCTTGTGATGTATTTACTCTCCAGCCCGCGCCATCAAAACCACCATTTGAACCTACACGAATAGTACCAAGTCTTCTTGACTTATTTATAGTTGGTGCATTCATCGGATGAGAAAAAGTCGTCGAAGGTGAATTTGTCCAAGGGTAGACCATCACATAGTCTTTAAAGCAAGACATAGGATCAGTTTTTAACAAACTTATCATTTGGTTTGTCGTTCCACCAGTTCCAGTTGCAATAGTAGAACCACCTTGGTTTTGTTGATTGTCAGGAATTTCAACATTAGCATCGAAACTTTGAAGAACTCCAGGATTGGAACTATTGCATCGATTATAGGCAAAAGTCCCACTCCATCTCGAAGCCATGACACTATTTTCACACTTAAGCAGTTGCATTTCAGCGACACAATTTGGACCTGTTGGAGTAGACCAACCTAATCTCATTTTATCATCAGCAGAGGTACAGGAACCTATCCCACCTGTTACAGAAGCTCCAAAAGCAGAAGATTTTATTTGAGACAATCCATCGACATCATCATTCAAACCTATATCATCAGCAGTCACAGTTCCTGTCTGTACTGCCAGTCCGCCTGAAGTATTAATATAGTTTGGATTCATAGTCACTTGAGTTTTCAATTCACATGTATTAGAGTTTGCATTGTATTCATATTCATCAACGCATTTAAATTCACATGATCGATTTGAGTTATATTCCTTATATTGCCAAGACATATTAGGAGAACTAACATTTAAATTATCAGCAGCATATACAATATAATTTGCAGGAGGAAGACCTGAACCTGAACAATAACCTGATACAACAATTTGATTGTCTTTTGTTTGAGAAGATGTAAGCCCTAATTGATCACTATTAAATTGATTAGATTTTCCTAAAGTTGTTAAACCTGCATAAGCTACAGTATTCTCAGAAAATCTTAAGTTCATCTCCGCTCTAAATTGTTCCTCTAAATATGTTTTTTGAGTGTATCCTTGTGCTAGAAGTTCAATATAAGTTTCTTTTTCACTCTGTACAAGGGGATATTCATCTACAACTCCCCTGAAATAATTTCTTAAATAAGAAGGTACTGATTGAGAGTCGTTTTTTCCATTTTGAGTAGGATCTGTTGCAAGTTGGTCTTCATTATTAAGATTTAAATCAAAATTTTGATTATCATCTTGATAACTATTTTCATTAAAATCGAGGGCCCCAAAATCATCGGAAACACCATCATTTCGATTTGAATTACTATCAGCTACAGTTAAATTTGATTTTCGAACACTTTTACTACCTTTCCCAGATGAGGGTATGCAAGAAGTTAAAGAAATAGACAAAACAAATGCAAAAATCTTTGCGTTTAGTTGCATATTCATAATCCCACCAATTTTAAGAGATAGAGGTTTTTGGTGAGTAAACGTGAAGACTGAGCAGACGTGTAAAAAAACCTTATACTAATCTTTCTTTATTGATGTTAGTCTAAGACAAAAAAAAATAAAAAAAAGCTAAAAAAAATGTGCTCCAATAAATCTAAAGGTCTACAAAACTCGAACATCTTTTCAAATAGTTAGAATCGCCAATAATCCTTGCTATTCAATTTGAGCAGGAAAAAAATGCTAAGCTATGAGAGTGATATTTTCTGTAGACTTATAAATATCTCGAATAATTTTATTGGCCTTAAGTTCTATATCGATCAAAAGGGATTCAATTGTTACTAATAAATCAAAACTTCTCATGTCAGTATTGATATTATAGATTCCTCCAATATTTGCCCATGCATGAAATCTTTCATCTTCCTTTTTAATTCTAATTTCAATTTTTTCATCCATAAATTGTGAGCGAAGAGAATGAAAAATCGAATCGACCAAATCTCTATACTCTGATTTTAATTGAAAATTTTCATATATTATTTTCATAAAGACCTCTATTTAGAATTTGGGATTTGAAAAATAAATGTCAATACCTATTAAAAATTAATCCTATCGTTGTAATGAATTTTCTGACATAATCCATTTATATAAATGCATATAAACTTAAATTTTTGATTCTATTGTCACAGAAATTATAGATACAAGTTTACTTCCACTCACTTATTGAAAAAATTGCATCTCTCTATCTAAATATTTAAAAATTTATTCCATAGGAGAGTGTAGAACATCTCTTGGTTTAGAGCCTTGGGCCGGTCCGACAACCCCTCTTTCCTCCATCAGTTCAATCAGATTTGCTGCCCTATTATAACCAACTTTTAATCTACGTTGTAGCATCGAAGCACTTGCTGAACGATGCTCGGTCACAATTTTCACAGCTTCAAAATATTTGTCATCATCCTCATTTTCATCATTTGTTGGTGTAATATGTGAACCGAAAGCATATGGGTCATTTTGTGTCTGCTCACCTTCATTTTCTAAAAAATCTAGAGCATTCTGGTTAAAAGTTGCAGTATTAACACAAATTTTATCCATAAGGGCCTCAATTTCATTTTCATCAACATAGCCAGAATGGACTCTTAAGTTTTCAACCCCATGTTTGTAAATCATATCCCCTTTTCCAAGTAGTCTTTCAGCACCCATTGCATTAAGTATTGTTCTTGAATCTACAGAAGTTGTTACCCTAAAGGATACTCTCGTTGGAAAATTTGATTTTATTAGACCAGTGATTACATCTACTGATGGCCTTTGAGTTGCTAGAACAAGATGAATTCCTGCTGCTCTGGCCTTAGCAGCTAATCGGCATATATTATTTTCAATTTCTTTTCCTGCCTTAGTTAAAATGAGATCAGCAAATTCATCAACGATTATTACGATGTAGGGAAGTTCATAACTTTCATCACTTTTTTCATCGTATAGGTGGTGAATACTTGATAATAATTCAGGTCCGGCCTGTTTTAATTTAGCATTAAAACCCTCAATATTTCTGACTCCAAATTCTTTGAGAATGCTATATCTTCTTTCCATCTCTTGAACTGCCCACATTAGAGAAAGAGAAGCATTCTTTGCATCTGTAATGACTGGCATACATAGATGAGGAAGTTTTGAATACAAGGCGAGTTCTAGTTGTTTTGGATCGATTAATATTAACTTCATTTTTTCTGGTGATTTCTTTACAAGTAAAGACACAAGCAGAGTGTTTACAAAAACTGACTTCCCTGCACCTGTCGCCCCCGCGACTAACATATGAGGCATACCTGCAAGATCAACTACAAATGGGCTTCCAAATGCGTCCTTCCCCATGGCCACAGGTAATCTATAATTACTGTTAATAAATTCATTCGCTCTAAGGATCTCATCTAAATAGATAATTTCTCTTGGGTTTCTTGGTACTTCTATTCCTACAGTTTGCTTTCCTTTTAAGGGGTAGATCATTCGAATAGGAGCACCAAATAATGCAAGTGAAAGATCCTCTTGTAATGAAGTCACTTTAGTTATTTTAACACCTACTCCAAGATCTAATTCAAATGTATCAACAACTGGCCCTTTAAGTATGTTGATAATTCTTCCGTCTATTTTAAACTCTTCAAGTTTATTTTCAATTCTTTCAATTATCTCTCCGAAATATTCATTCGAAGGTCGAGAACGTTTTTTCTGACTATGATCACTCGAGATACATTCTACAAGTTCATTAAAATTTAAATGCATTTGTTCTGGCGCTATATCTGTTTTTAAAAAATTTCGATCCATTCTGGTTGGTGAAATAATTTTTTCTTCCAAAATATCTTCTTTGACATTAATATCGTCTACTTCAGAAATATTTTCTTCATTCTGATCTCTTTCTTCGAGTGTATCTTCAAAGTTATCTTCATCAAAATTTTGAATTTGTTCCTTTGTATTCCTTTTTTTAAATAACCATTTCTCCTTGAATATTGCAAAAGCGTTTTGTGTTTTTTCTTTTGTCTTAAAAAAACTTGATTGAAATCTGTTGCTACTTAGAACAACTTTTGAAGTAGAATTAGTAATCTCTCTTTTTTTTCCTAAGGCAAGCAACTTATTATAAATGTATGTTATGTTATTAAAAAACTTTTGTCTAAAAGTTAAGACTATATATCCTATAGTTGATATTCCAAAAATTAACCACATTAATGGATTTGAAAAATAAATTGATATGAGCTGAAGAATTCCGGGCCCTAAAAATTCAGGTGCCATCAAATAGAAACTTGATAGAAATGAACACAACAAAATTATAATTCCAAAAACATCTAAGAATATATCTCTACGTGAAAAAATAAATGTATAGCTTAGTGAAAAAATAATAAAAGGAAAAAATATCCAAGGACCAGTATAATAACCTAGGATTGAAATAAGAGAAGACCCATAATAGCTAAGATAACTCAATGAATGACTTCGATAAGATATCGTTAAAAGATGATCTGGTAAAATCTCTCTATAGTAATACGCAAAAAAGCTAATTATGGTAACTACAAATAAGGCAAAAAGTTCTGTTTTTAGTATTTTATTCATCATACCACTATCTTAAATGCTTATCTTTATTGACACCAGACACCATTTTAAAAAGATATTCTTTGGAACCTTATGGCTCAAGTATTATTTACTAAAATTAAGATTTTTGTGAACCGATGCGTGTTAAAAGGCGATATTAAGGAGGAATTGTGCAATCAGAAATTTTAAAAGCTCAAAAACGCGATCATAAAAGTAAAGCTCCATTGAGTGAGATGAGAAAAAGTGGTTGGATACCAGGAACTGTTTATGGAAAAGATTTTAGTCCGGTTAATTTTAAAGTAAATTCGCAGAAACTTAGTAAATTTCTTGCTCATTCAGGTAAAGTATTTGAAATTGAGATTGAAGGGATTGGAAAGCATCTAGTTTCTTTGGAAGAAGTTCAAAAAAATCATTTACGTGATAAAATTATGCATATTTCTTTTCATAAAATTGAGGCCAAGCAAAAACTGGTGATTAAATTACCTGTCCAGCTTTCAGGCATCGCAAAGGGTACAAAAGAAGGTGGAATTGTTCATCAGGTTCTAAAAGAAGTCGAAGTAAAAGGGTTTCCAAAAGATTTTCCTGAATTTATTGATGTTGATGTAACAGAGCTTAGCTTGGATAATCATTTTAATTTAGCAGATATAAAACTTCCAAATAATCTTGAATGGGCACAAGATGAAAATGTAAACTTAGTATCGTGTCATAGACCTAAAGTCAAAGAAGAAGCTACAACTGAATCAGTAGCTGTTACTGCTCCAGTTGAAGAAATTGCAGCTTCTGAGTCATCTTCAGATGATAATCAGGCCGCATAGGTTTTACTATAGTTAGAGGGACTTCAGCGTCCTTCTAACTATTCAATATTATATCATCGATTTTTTTTGATTCTTCTATCTATTTTCAATATCTTACTTTTCTTGCCAATAAAGTAAGACACAAACACTCCTCTATCATCTGTTTAGCAAAATTCTAAGTCTATGAAATAAGGCCAAAAATAAAAAAGGGAAAAAAAAGCTAAATGCATTTTAGGAAGTGGATTAAAATCAGTTTATCAGATCAGGTTGCACTCCTAGTCTGGTTATGACCCATGTAAAAGCGAGAGCTTTTATCCACCCCTCAAAATCGCCGACCAGTTAGAGAAATCTACTGGTCGGCCTTTTTTATTTTAGAATATCTTTATGGGATTTTCGACAAATTGGTCTCATCGGTTTTGATTTTGGATAACCGATACGAAAAGACCATTGCAGTACTTGATTTTTTGGAATATCAGCATATTTGATAAATGAATTGATAACCTCTTTACTTTTTTTTATATTTTCTGCAGTCATTTCTTTTGGTGGAAAACGCTCAAGAGCAGATTTGGCGATGAGAGAAGCTGATGAAAGTGGCTGTGCGACCATCCCAATTTTTGTAAGTTCTAACCACATTCTATAACATTCTTTACCTGTTTGAATTTTTCCATAAATAGTTGGATCTTCATTTGTATAGAGCAGTATTGCTCCAGAATTCTTAATTATGTTTATCGTTCTTAGTTTAAACATAATATTCATACCTAATTTGTAAAAAAAAGAAAATATAATAGGATATTTCTTAAAAAATCTAAAACTAACTTTTTCTATAGGACTCATTCCCATAGAAACTGCGTCCATTCCATCATAATAACTTTCTGATTTAGATAAGCGCATCCATTTGAAAAGATCCATATAAACTTCAGGTGTCTGCCAAATATATTCTTCTGACTTTGCGATTAATTTGGAAAATTTAAAATCTGCTGGTATTATATGAAATCTTTCAAATTTCAAATTACCTCTATTAAAAATCTGTAAAAAATCTTTTTGATCAAGTTTTTTTTTGTAAACCCTTCGATCAGTTGTTCTAGATTGAATTTCTTGTAACAGTTCGATCGGAGTACGATCAGCTTTATAGAAAAAAAACTCTGCCCATAATTTATCAATATTGGGATTATTTAAACAATATTTCAGTTCAAAAGATATATTGAAATGAGAAGTGACAATATTTACAGTTTCTATAATACACCCTAATGAAATGAGTGAACCAGCTTGATCTTTGTTCAGTGTATGTTTAGATATTTTTGGATTATGATACACAAGCAAAGATTCACCTCTCCATTTATAGCTAAAAGGTTGACAATTATCACCAGTAGGTACACGGCATAAAGCTTTAATAATTTCATTTTTTACAGTTTGAGAAACAATTTTGTTTCTAACTAATTGAATATTGCCATCAATTTTTTCTTTTTCAAGCATAGTCGCTCCTTTTCTCTCTTGTCTGTATGTAGAGTAAATTTTGAAGCCTATATGACAAAAGTTTCTATTTTTTATAAAATAGATTCAAAACTAGAAACAAAAGGAATTTTTAGAAATGGAATTTAATAAGGACACTTATTTGGAAACTTTTGACTACCACATTTTAACTAGAAAAGTAATAAAAGCTCTTAGGAGTAAAATGTCACAAAAAGAAATTAACTTGTTAATGGGGCATAGTTTTAATCAAGTTGCAAAATGGGAGACTGGTGTAACTCATATAAAATGGGAAAATTTCACAGATATGTGTGTAGTTTTAGACATACCTATTATTGAGATATTTAAAAAATTTTTCAATTCATATAATAATTCCTTAGATTTAAAAAACTTCTATCATTCATTGAACATACAAAATAATTTACAAGGTTCAAGTGATAGCAGAACTAGAAAAATAATACATAAAATATTAAAAACACAAACTTCAGTTGATCTGGCCGATATTTTCTATCTTATCGACACACGGCCTTCAATGCTCATTGGATTTTTATCAAATTTTGTAGATTGTTCTCAAATAGATATCCTACAAGAAAAATACTTAACTTTTGTTCAAAGTTTGGATTTGATTGATACAAATCCATTAGTGATTTATATAAATGCAGCACTACAACTTGATCCATATCAAAGTCTGAAAGAACACGACGATGACTTACTTGCTCATTATGCATCATGTAGTATAAAAGAGGTGAAAAAGACATTAAATCAAATGTATAAATTAGATCTCATTTATTATAAGAATAAAAAATTTTATCCATGTTTATTTGATTTTAGTTTTCCTTTTCTTAGAGACCAGAGGCTTAGAAACTTTGCTAAATATACAATGCAACTTACAGCTGACAAATTTCCAACAGAGCATGAAAGCGTAGATTGGTCTAGTGCTGTAAATTATACTTTATCTTCAACTAGAGTATGCGCTATGTCCGTTGGGGCCTCTGAGGAAATTGGTAGACTAATTTCACAATTACATGATCAAATTAGAAAAGTAATTGAGAATGATAAAGGTAAAAAAGAAAATGTTCAAGTAGTGTTAACTCAACTTTATCCAGTAAACATTTACAAAAAATGAGAATTATTATCGCATGAATACACATATGTTATTTTGCATTTAAGAAGAAAATAACGTTGCGATTTATTTTCATTTGAGGATTTGATTTTACATATTGAGAAATTAGGAAAAATGCAAATACGAGAGCACTTAGAGAGGTAATGACATTTTTCAAGATTTTAGATTTTTCTAAGACACTTACTTTCAGTCGAAATATTGAAATAAGCTCAGAAAAGTAGACAAGCACGTAAATGGTGTATAAACAGGTTAAGACAATAGATAAATAAAAATAGCTTGTGTTCATTTCTATTTTATACAAAAAAAAGATGACTCCTATTAAAATTGAGTAAATCAAAGAAATTGCAATAGAAAAATCTAATATTCTATTTACTCTTACTTTTAATAATTTTAAGAGCTCTTCTATATTGCTCATAGTTTGAAATACTTAGATAGTTATTGTGTTTATAGATTTCAATTTAAACAATACTGTGGAAATAACATATATGGAAGAAATGAACAAAAAAAAAGACCACCCTAGAGGTGGTCTTTAATATAAAAAAAAGGTGCCTCTTGCTATTCTCACACCAAGTCTCCCTGGCACTACCTTCGCCGCTACAGTGCTTAACTTCCGAGTTCGGGATGAGATCGGGTGTTTCCACTGCGCTATCGAGACACCAAACTGAATTTCAATTTAGTGGAGAGGTCTTCTTTTTAACAAACGTTCTACTCAACCTCTGCTTACGTTCAAACAATCACAAAACAGAACCAGAAAATAAAACAAGAACCCGAATAAGTTTATATATCCATGCAAGATGTAAAAAAAGCAAAACGACAAATTAGTATCACTCAGCTCAATGCATTACTGCACTTACACATGTGACCTATCAAACTCGTAGTCTACAAGTTGTCTTAATAGAAGTCTTATCTTGGTATGGGCTTCCCACTTAGATGCTTTCAGCGGTTATCCCTTCCGAACTTAGCTACTCGGCAATGCAACTGGCGTCACAACCGATTCACCATAGGTTCGTCCATCCCGGTCCTCTCGTACTAAGGACAGATTACCTCAAACTTCTTACGCCCACGGAGGATAGAGACCGAACTGTCTCACGACGTTCTGAACCCAGCTCGCGTACCGCTTTAATTGACGAACAGTCAAACCCTTGGGACCTGCTCCAGCCCCAGGATGCGATGAGCCGACATCGAGGTGCCAAACCGCATCGTCGATGTGAACTCTTGGATGCGATCAGCCTGTTATCCCCGGAGTACCTTTTATCCGTTGAGCGATGGCCCTTCCACTCGGAACCACCGGATCACTAACGCCTGCTTTCGCACCTGCTCGGCTTGCTTGCCTTGCAGTCAAGCTCCCTTATGCGCTTACACTCTACGGCCGGTTTCAATTCGGCCTGAGGGAACCTTTGCGCGCCTCCGTTACTCTTTAGGAGGCGACCGCCCCAGTCAAACTGCCCACCAGACATTGTCCCCCGACCCGCTTAGGATCGTAGGTTAGGACTCCAAATAACGAAGGGTGGTATTTCAAGGATGCCTACCTGTACGCCAGAACGCACAGATCAACAGCTCCCACCTATCCTACGCATCGTTATTCGAAGGCCAATGCCAAGCTACAGTAAAGGTTCACGGGGTCTTTTCGTCCTTCCGCGGGTAGCGCGTATCTTCACGCGCACTCCAATTTCGCTGGGTCTCGAGTTGAGACAGTGGGGAAGTCGTTACGCCATTCGTGCAGGTCGGAACTTACCCGACTAGGAATTTCGCTACCTTAGGACCGTTATAGTTACGGCCGCCGTTTACTCGGGCTTCAATTCAGAGCTTCGGTTACCCTAACCCCTCCTTTTAACCTTCGAGCACCGGGCAGGCGTCAGTCCATATACTTCCACTTACGTGTTTGCATAGACCTATGTTTTTGATAAACAGTCGCTACCCCCTTTTCACTGCGGCCCCCGTTAGCTCCATCAGCAAGTGATGTCACCAGCAAGGGCGTGCCTTATTCCAAAGTTACGGCACAATTTTGCAGAGTTCCTTAACAAGAGTTTTCCCAAGCGCCTTAGAATTCTCATCTTATCTACCTGTGTCGGTTTACGGTACGGATTAATTATTATCTCCATGCGAAGCTTTTCTAGGAAGCAGAGGATCACAAAGTCCAGCTTACGCCTTCCCACTGGAGCCTCAGGGTTAACAAGGAAACGGATTTTCCTATCTCCTCCCCCTACACTCTTGGACAACCACGACCAAACGGGTTGATTTGCTACCTTTCTCCGTCACTCCATCATGTCAAGCGACAATAAATAAGTACAGGAATATTAACCTGTTATCCATCGATTACGCCTTTCGGCCTCACCTTAGGATCCGACTAACCCTGGGCGGAGTCACCTGGCCCAGGAACCCTTAGATTTTCGGCGAGGGTGATTCTCACACCCTTTATCGCTACTTATCTCAGCATCAGCTCTTGTGGTATCTCCAACACTCCTCACGGTATGCCTTCGTCGATAAACACAATGCTCTCCTACCACGTATTAATACGTCCAAAGTTTCGGTACGTCGCTTTAGCCCCGTTACATTTTCGGCGCAGAACCACTAGTCCAGTGAGCTATTACGCTTTCTTTAAAGGATGGCTGCTTCTAAGCCAACCTCCTGGATGTCAAAGTAGTTCCACAACCTTTCCCACTTAGCGACAATTTAGGGACCTTAACTGTTGGTCTGGGCTCTTTCCCTTTCCACTACGGACCTTAGCATCCGCAGTGTCACTGCCTGACTGTACTTAACGGTATTCTGAGTTTGATATGGTTTGGTAAGCTGGTGAGCCCCCTAGCCAATTCAGTGCTATACCCCCGTTAGTAATATCAGACGCTGCACCTAAATGCATTTCGGAGAGAACCAGCTATCACGGAATTTGATTGGCCTTTCACCCCTAACCACAAGTCATCCCAAGTATTTTCAACTACAACGAGTTCGGTCCTCCACGAGGTTTTACCCCCGCTTCAACCTGCTCATGGTTAGCTCATCCCGTTTCGGGTCTACAACATGCAACTAAACGCCCTATTCAGACTCGGTTTCCCTACGGCTACACCTGCAACGGCTTAACCTAGCTACACATCGTAACTCACTGAGTCATAATGCAAAAGGTACGTGGTCAAGCTTTACAATAGCTCTTCCACTGTTTGTAAGTATACGGTTTCAAGTTCTATTTCACTCCCCTTATCGGGGTTCTTTTCATCTTTCCCTCACGGTACTAGTTCACTATCGGTCAGTAAGTAGTATTTTGCCTTGGAAGGTGGTCCTCCCGGATTCAGACAGGGTTTCTCGTGTCCCGTCCTACTCAGGATACTCGCCAGTTCATATGAATTTCAGTTACGAGACTTTCACTCTCTTTGGTGTGACTTCCCAGACACTTCTCCTATTCACAATCCCATTATGCAAGTCCTACAACCCCGGTCAGCAAGCTGACTGGTTTGGGCACTTCCGCTTTCGCTCGCCGCTACTAGCGGAATCTCAATTGATTACTTTTCCTGTAGGTACTTAGATGTTTCAGTTCCCTACGTTCACTCTACATAGCTACTTGACTCACTATGCAGTACTTACTGTTTCCAGTAAACGGGTTACCCCATTCGGAAACCTCCGACTTAATGTGTGTTTGACCACTTGCCGAAGATATCGTCGTCATACAAACGTCCTTCATCGCCTCTTACTGCCAAGATATCCACCGTATACCCTTAGTAGCTTTAATTACTACACAGATATATAGATTTAAATCTAAAGAATTTAATTTACTTATTCGGGTTCTCGTCTACTTTCTGATCCTGTTATGTGATTGTTTAAGATCTTGTTCTAGGATTTCTCCTAAAAACAATATTAAAGATAAAGAAAGAAACCGACGTTATTGACCAGAATTGAGCTCAACTTCAACATTTAAATTCAACTTCAACTGATTTTGCTCTAACTCCATTAAAAGGAGGTGATCCAGCCGCAGGTTCCCCTACGGCTACCTTGTTACGACTTCACCCCAGTCATCGCTCCGACCGTAGGCGCTCCCCTCCAAAAGGTTAGGGCCACGACTTCAGGTAAGAACAACTCCCATGGTGTGACGGGCGGTGTGTACAAGGCCCGGGAACGTATTCACCGCGGCGTGCTGATCCGCGATTACTAGCGATTCCAACTTCATGGAGTCGAGTTGCAGACTCCAATCCGGACTGAGATTAACTTTTTGAGATTGGCTCCACCTCGCGGTTTGGCATCCCTTTGTATTAACCATTGTATTACGTGTGTAGCCCTAGGCATAAGGGCCATGAGGACTTGACGTCATCCCCACCTTCCTCCAGTTTGCACTGGCAGTCTCTTTAGAGTGCCCAACTAAATGCTGGCAACTAAAAATAGGGGTTGCGCTCGTTGCGAGACTTAACCCAACATCTCACGACACGAGCTGACGACAGCCATGCAGCGCCTGTCACTGAATTCCCCGAAGGGCACTCCCTCGTTTAAAAGGGATTCTCAGGATTTCAAGCCTAGGTAAGGTTCTGCGCGTTGCTTCGAATTAAACCACATAATCCACCGCTTGTGCGGGCCCCCGTCAATTCCTTTGAGTTTTAGTCTTGCGACCGTACTCCCCAGGCGGAGCACTTAATGCGTTAGCTTTGACACGGAGATGGTCAACATCCCCATATCTAGTGCTCATCGTTTACAGCGTGGACTACCAGGGTATCTAATCCTGTTTGCTCCCCACGCTTTCGCGCCTCAGCGTCAATACTCGTCCAGGAAGGCGCCTTCGCCTCTGGTGTTCCTTCGCATCTCTACGGATTTTACCCCTACATGCGAAATTCCCCTTCCCCCTCCGAGATTCTAGATTTACAGTTCCAGACGCAGTTTCGGGGTTGAGCCCCGAGATTTCACATCTGGCTTATAAATCCGCCTGCGCGCGCTTTACGCCCAATAAATCCGAACAACGCTTGCACCCTTCGTATTACCGCGGCTGCTGGCACGAAGTTAGCCGGTGCTTCCTTTACGTGTACCATCAAACAGAAGGCCTATTAGACCAACTGCCATTTTTCCACGTTGACAGAGCTTTACAATCCGAAAACCTTCCTCACTCACGCGGCGTTGCTGCGTCAGAGTTTCCTCCATTGCGCAATATTCCCCACTGCTGCCTCCCGTAGGAGTCTGGACCGTGTCTCAGTTCCAGTGTGACGGATCATTCTCTCAAATCCGCTAGACATCGTTGCCATGGTAGGCCATTACCCCACCATCAAGCTAATGTCCCGCAGGCCCATCATACAGTGAATGCCGAAGCATCCTATCATCAACTACTCTCAGATTTGTTGATCGTACGCGGTATTAGCCCAAATTTCTCTGGGTTATCCCCCTCTATATGGTAGGTCACCTACGTGTTACTCACCCGTGCGCCACTCTACTCACTCCGAAGAGCTTTCTCGTTCGACTTGCATGTGTTAGGCACGCCGCCAGCGTTCGTTCTGAGCCAGGATCAAACTCTCCAAGCTAAAAACATATTCTAAAATTTAATTAGGTAAATTTTTGACGGTCTAGATGTGTCCTGGTGGTTTCCAGGCGTCGGCATACTACTGTATCGCATTCACTTTAACATAAACAACTTTCACTCTAACAAGTAGTCATCTAGTTACGCCGATCTTTATTTAACGTCGGTTTCTTCTCATCTTTTTTGCCACAAGGGCAAATTTATTTATCATATTCGAATGTAAAAGAACTGCTCAAACGAATCCATAAGGATGAACTCATTTTGGTGGAGATGACAGGAGTCGAACCTGCGACCCCTTGCGTGCAAAGCAAGTGCTCTCCCAACTGAGCTACACCCCCAAGCAAGTTAAGTGCGTATCGTTTGAACGTGAGGTGAAATTTAATAGAACTGATTTTAACTGTCAACACTATTTTTTAAAAATATCATTTTTTTTTAAAAAAATTTTTTTGTAGTAATATATGTTTTGTTTAAAGTAGAATTTTGACGGAGTGCAAATGAAATATTTAATCCTTTTTTCAATCTTATTTTTCTATTCATGTTCTCGTGAAGAAAAGAGATCAGATCTCATAGATAAAGTTCAATTTGATGCCAAAGCATTAGAAATTGACAGTAATAATTTAAGTAAAGCAAAAGCTATTTTAAAAACAGTTCATGGTAATATTATTATCCAATTTTATCCTCGTTCGGCCCCAATAACTGTAACGAGAATTATCACTTTAATCAGAGATGGTTATTATAACGGTCTTACTTTTCATAGAGTTTTTAAAAACTTCATCGTTCAAACTGGCGATCCTACCGCTACAGGAAAAGGAGGAAGTGGACTCAAGCTAAAGGCCGAATTCAATAATATTCCACATATAGAAGGAACTGTTGCCATGGCCAGATTGCCTAGTGACGAAAATTCTGCAGATTCACAGTTTTATATCTCTTTAGCTACTTCTGAACACCTAGATCATAAATACACTGTTTTCGGACAAGTAACGAGTGGCATTGAGATTGTTAAAAAAATTCAGCAAGGAGATAAAATCATTTCTCTCACTCTTATTGAATAATTATCTGTTTTCACACGTGATATTTTCAGAAATTACATCTATTGCTCCAAATTGTTTTCGATATGCTCTGACTAATAGTTTTCCGTTGAAAGTTTTTGCATTTTTTTGAAAATTTTCTATCCGAAAATTTATATGTTCTAAATCTTTTCTTACTGAATATTGTGTAATATCTCCCAATAGATATAAACTACTTGCGCTTCCTGGCCGTAATTTTTTCAATTTTGTTATGAATTTAGAACCAGGACTTAGAACAAAAAAAGAGTTTTCTATATTACGTAAATTTTGAATTTCAAATACCCTATTAGAAATCGGTTTAAGTTCTATTTCCACGCTGTTATCAATATTATTGCAAAAATAAGTTTGAGAATTGGCCAATAAAGAATTTATGATCGAATAAAAGATAAATATGCCTTTCATAGCTTTCTCCAAAATAATTCAGAAATAAATTATCTCAAATTTTTTTGGCTTTTAGAAGTAATGTCAGAATTTGAAAGCAACAAATTCTAAGAGTGAGTTTTTTCGAAGATGTTTCTCTCTTTCTCAAAGAAAGAAACCTAGGTTAAGTTTTTATACAATTACAAATATTATATTTTCTATAGTGATGAGTTTAATTTAATTAGTTAAGGAGATTTTCTGTAAAGTCCCCATGAATGCTGATTAAATCATACTTTTTTTATAATTTGAGTTCACTAAAAGTGCTCCTAATCAAGAGAATTTTTCGCTCAGTAATTTTCGGTGTTACATTATTTGTCATAAGTGCTTCCGTAAAAAAACAGCTTTAGAAACCCATAAGCTCTTGTCTCTTACACCACAACACAGACAAATTATACTCGGTTCCTCCCAGATAAACCTCTAAAACCCGTATTCATTCTTCCATGCCTGACCAGTCTTCCCTCATTCCTAAAACTATTTAAATCTAATCACATAGTTTTCTTCGTACTTGAGCCGTTCATTACAACTTGAACGATTTCATTTCTTGTAAGTTTAAGACTGATACATCCTATGCTACTTCCCATTGGAATAATTTTTCAACTCTTTGGCAGTAAACTTCTAAACACATCTATCTTCACTCTTCAATTACGACAAATTGCCTAAGCAAGGAAGCTTTCTTTTTTCATATGCACTCCGTCTCTCCCTACTTTCTCATTTCTTAGATGAGTTTTTGACATACTCCCCATTGTGAAATCACGGGAATTCTTGGGATTCAAGTTACACGAACCTGATTGAACTCAAGAGATACCACGTCTAAACCCAAGGAAGATGCCCCCGTCTTTTAAACAGAGTTCATCTCTTGTTTTGGTATTTCCAAATTTTGAACAAAGCTTCGAACAAGGAAAAAATCAAACAATTTTATGAAAAGTTTATCTGTGTTCTGTCGATTAAAATTTCAAAATCTGAAAAAATATAGCAAAAGAATAGTCTGAAATTTTTCTTCCCCAAAGGTGTAACATGCCTTCGAGGCTTAGGTTTTGAAAAAAGATATGGGCGAAATTTTTTTACACAAGCTTTAGGGTCATTTGAAAATGAGCATCTCGTATTTTTGTTTGTTATTTTCAGGTATAAAATCTTCTTCAATCGCACAACTAATTGAATTGTACCAATCTCCAACTGAGTCTCTCAAAATTGTTATTGTTTTCCGTGTTCCAATAATTTTTCTAGAATTATTGTACCGATACCATGTATTTCCTATTTTAACTCGACAATTTCCTTCGTCTAGCTTCAATCCTGCCTGGTTTAAAGTAAATGACTTTTCTTTTCGAAAGGAGAATTTTTTTAAAGGCCAGACCTGGTATACTCATGTTTAAGGTCAGCGGATTTATGGCCAGTCATGGTAAATTTACAGTTACTTGCTTTATCTAAAGACTTACAAAAAGTTTCAGATTTTTTGAAGATAAAAAAATACGGTTTATCTTGAAATCGTTTCAAGCATTAATGCGATAGCATAAATGGCCGCAACACATGGAACGGCCGCTAAAAATGCCATATATTTTGTTTCTTCTTTAAGGTGCATATAAAAAAAAGCAACAAGAAAGGCCTTACTTATGGCCAGTAAAGTTAAAGATGATGCTCTGAAAATATAGGCAATAGGGAAATCAGGAATGAGAACTTCTATGACCGTCAGAACGGCCAGGGCCACAAAAATGATCATATATTCTTTTGTATGTTTTTTGTGTACGACCTCACCAGACATATCTCTCTCCCTTATATTTGTCTGTTAAAACTATTGTTTACCAATAATCCTACATCAAGCATGAGCTGATTTATACTATTTTTATCTAAAGAGTAAAGACCTCTTACTCTTCCTTTTTGATCTACCAAAACGAGCTTTTCACTATGAGCGATATCATACAATTGAAAATCATTTTTGCCCTTTGATTCTCCCAATACAACTTTAAACCCACCCTCAATTGTTTTTCGTAAAGTTTCTTCATTTCCCGTAAGAAATTTCCATACCCATGGGTTACTATTTAGTTTTCTAGAATGTTTAAAAAGCTTTTCAGGTGTATCCGTAAGGGGGTCTACTGTGAAAGATACAATTGCAGTGGATTGCCCTACACCTTTCAATCGTTTTTGAATTTTTTGCAATTCTTTCATGAGATGAGGACAAGTCGATGTGCAAGAAGTAAAAAAGAAATTTGCGATATAAACTTTGCCTAAAAGGTCTTTGCTTCCAAAAGGTTTGCCAAATTCATCACTTAGATTAAAATCCGTAACCCCGTAGTATACAGGCAATGGATCAGGAAGTTTTCTATTGATCGATTTGATTAAAGGGTAACCAAAAAAGAAAGTACAAATTAAAACCCAAAATGTTTTAGATACAACAACTTTTTCAAGTAAAGAATCATCTCTTAAATGTCCTTGTGTAATCTCTATGCTCATAAATTATTTTAAACTATCAATTAGTTTTTTTCTTTGTGGAGTATTTTTTATATCAATTAGAGATTTTACGTAATGTGCAACGGCCCATATGTCATCTGTAGAAAGAGTATCTATCCAAGCAGGCATAGATGTTCCACCAACACCAGAAGCAATTCTTACATATAGGTCTTCTACTGTTTTTGCTGACCTTACAAAATGCCAAGTAAAATCTACCGGAATGGCCTGGTAACCATGCTCAGAGTCTTGAAGTTTAATTTTGTAAAATTCTTTATCCATCTCAAAATTTGAACCATCGGTCTTCATGCTCCAAGTATCCATTTCTTGTTTTGTAGCATAGCCTCTATGACATGCCTGACATTGGGCCTGCATATGGTAGACAAATTTACCTCTTTCGATAGCACTTTTCTTATGGGCCATACCATATGGATCTTTGGTAACCTCTATTTCTTTGCCTAATTTTTTATCTTTTCCTTCCCAAGCTTTAGGAGCGAAAGTCTTAATATATTGAACAACTTGAAACAGTTGTTTTTCCTTAAGATCCCATGGCAACATTCCAGTTCCATTCAATCCATTTAATATAATATTTTTTAAATGCGAATCATGAGGAAGTTCACCTGAAGGGACTTTCCCAAATTTGAATAATCCGAGTGTAAAATTTCGAGGAGGAGGTACTAGTCCTTTAGAAGCAACACCTTGACCGTCACCTTTCACTCCATGACAGGCCATACAATATTCTTGATAAATTCTTCTCCCCTTATTTAAATCATCTGCAGAAGCGACAACTCCCCCTGCAAATATTTTGCTTTCATAAAACTGCGCTCTTTCATCTTGGCAAGAGACAAGAGAAAGCAATGTAGATAATAAAAGTAAAGTAGAGACAATTCCTTTCATAAAAATCCTTAAACTATATAACAAATATCAACGCATAAATTATTAACCAAACGACAGCGAGAAAATGCCAAAATTTTCCAATATTGATAACCAGCCCTTCTTGCTGTAAGAAGTTCACTTTGTTAACTCTAAAAACAAGACTGAGAAGTCCAATTAGACCTAGAAGTATGTGGGCCGCATGTGTCCAAGTATATCCATAAATAATGGATGCAAAGATTCCTGATCCGGCATATATACCATTGACTTTCAAAGTACTCCATAGTTGAAATTGTGAAAATACAAATAATAGACCCATCAGGAGAGCTGTATACAAGTAGGGTAATATCTTCTTTTCTTGAAATAAATAAAAGGAGATAGAGCTTATTAAAATTATTGATGTACTAATGTGTGCCTGAAAACTTGGAAGTTGATCCATTCCAAGTGGAGGCCATACGTTGGCCGTGAGACGGTAGACAGCATAACCCATAAATAGAGTTAAAAAGAGCATTGAAAATGAAATTAATAATACTGCCATTCCGATTGAAGAGGCCACTCTTTCAGAAGTTTGTACCTTTGTGATTAAAGTGTTTTGTGCAGTATTCATTCGTTACTCATTTTTACGCTTGAACAAGTTCTTCTGTTTGATATTGGAAATCCTTGTCTTTTACATTTGGATTTGAAAACTCATGAGGCCCGCATTTCACAACTGGAATTTTATCAAAATTGTAGTGAGGAGCAGGAGAAGGAATTGTCCATTCTAGCGTTCCTACATTCCAGGGATTCTGTTGAGCTTTTTCACCTTTTAAGAGAGTATGAATAAAATTCCAAACGAAAAATAATTGCGCAAGCCCCATTAAGATCGCACTTACAGAAATAAAAGTGTTAATAGGAATAAGCTTGTGTAAAAACTCATAAACAAATGGATTATAAATTCTTCTGTGCATTCCGGCGTATCCGACAATCATCATACCCATGAATACTCCATTTAAGCCAAGCATTGTTAACCAAAAATGTATTTTAGCAAGGGTTTCATTCAACATCTTTCCAAACATTTTTGGAAACCAGAAATAGACAGCAGCGAATCCACCCAAGAGAACAGATGCCGCCATTGTGTAGTGAAAGTGTCCAACAACGAAATAGGTGTCATGTAAATAAAGATCAGTTGTAACAGTGGCCAGATAAAGACCAGTTAATCCTCCTAGACCAAAAACAAAAACTACTCCAAGAGCAAAGAGCATTGGTGAATCAAAACGTATGGATCCCTTCCATAGAGTTCCAAGCCAGTTTGCAAAGAAAACTGCTGAAGGTATTGAAATTGTCATTGTTAGCATCATAAAAGTTTGAGTAAGGAGGGGACTCATCTGTGTTGTGTACATATGATGTCCATATACGATTGTTGATAAAATCGTAATAGTTGTCATCGATAATGCTGTTGCTTTCATCCCAAAAGCTGGTTTACGAGAGAAAAAAGAGAGTAAGTCTGAAACTATACCCCAGGCCGGTAAAATAAGAATATATACTTCTGGATGGCCAAAGATCCAAAAAACGTGTTGAAACAAAATTGGATCCCCCGTTCCTGATGTAGCTGCTGCACCGGCCAGGAAGAAGGTTGTGCCAAAAACTCTATCAAAGATGAGAAGTAATAATCCTGCTCCTAGGACTGGTAAAAATATTGCATTCAATACAGCTGTAAGCCCTAGGCCCCAAACTGTTAGAGGCATATCAAAATATCCCATACCTGGAGCTCTTAAGACAATTATAGTTGTTATGTAGTTAATCGCACCCATTGTAGAGCTAATTCCTAGCATAAAAAGTGATAAGCACCATAAGGTTTGACCTAGACCGGGCTGACCGATCATTGTTGAAAGAGTGGGGTAAGAAGTCCATCCCCCAGAAGCAGCTCCTAAGGGTAAACAAAGAGAAATAAGTAATACAATACCTGAGGCAAATGCAAGCCAAAAAGAAAGCATATTTAGAACGGGAAACGCCATATCTCTTGCACCTATTTGCAAAGGAATACAAAAATTTCCAAATGCTCCAATGAGAATTGGTGTAATGGCAAAGAAAATCATGATTGTACCATGTAAAGTGAAAAGCATAGCATAAGTATCAGGAGGAACAATTCCGTTTGAATCAGGAAACAAAAATGGCCCTAAGAGGGGAAAAGCTTGTCCGGGGAAGGCCAGAGTCCAACGTATAAGAAGGGCCATCATTCCACCGATCCCTAAAAAGAAAATTCCGTACCATAAAAATTGCTTACCAATTACTTTATGATCAAAGGAAAATATATATTTAGAAAGAAAAGTTGTTGGTTTTGCATGAATATGCTGTTCGTAAAATGCCATTTTTTCTTACTCCGAATATTTAAAAAAATCTTTAATTACTTAACCCACTTCCATCCCCAAAAAAATGCGAGATTTTTTGGATCATTCTCCATTGCAGCGACTTCTTGAGCTTGTTGATACCATTTTTCATAATCATCTTGTGAATAGACGGTCATTTTCGCCTGCATCTTATAATGGTTTGTTCCGCACATTTCGGCGCAAACAACTGGATATTCGCCTTCTAAAACTTCATCTTTTTTCAATTCAAACCACATTCTGGTAACTCTACCAGGAATAGCATCAACTTTTCTTCTTGTATTTGGTAGAGAGAAAGAATGAATGACATCTTTTGAAATAACCTGAACAACAACTTTCTTGCCTTGTGGAACTCTAAAATCATTTGTAAGAACGACGTCATCAGCGGTATTAAACACTTGATCTTTTCCAGGATATCTTACATTCCACATCCATTGTTGTCCCATTATCTGAATTCTTACAGCGTCATCTTCCTTGGGCCATTTTGTATAAATTCCTGTATAATCCTGATTAGATTCTTTAGTTATTCTCATATCAATAAACAAGAAAACTGAAAGTGCAATGGCCGCAACAAGAGCAATTTGTTTTTTACTATCTCCCTTGTTATAAGAAGCACTTTTGTTTCTCTTCTTAGCATAAAAAAAAGAAAAACCAAAAAGACCTAAACAAACGAGGGTGAAAAAAAAGAGATTTGCATAAGTTGTATATGCAAATAGTTCATCTATACGATGCCCATTGATAGATAAATCAATTGGAGGTTTCATTCTCTCCCAAAGCCCCATATCCAATGTACGTCCATCATTCGATCCAACAAACAAATTTAAAAGATCACTCGTAAATTCCATAAAATTCCTTCAAGTTAATGAAGCTGTTAATAACCAACGAACACAAAAACTGGATTTTGTTCAATGTTCGAACTCAACATTTTAAAAACAGATAGTAGGGCTTATACTATAAAAATGTTAATGCTTCTACTAGTCTTTTTAAATTGGGCAGAATTCACAGTAGAGTTTCAGAGTTCAATGAATTTTGCAACAAAGATATGAATTTTTTAAAATTATTTATTTTAGAAAAAGTAGCGCACCAAGTAACAGAGGGAGATAGAAAATTGATGCCCAAAAATATTTTTTCCCCCATTCTTTCAACTCTTCTTGTCCATTTCTATACTTGTAAAAACCTTGCAACGAGATGGCGAGCATGACGAGTCCAATTATTATTGCAAAAATCTCATAAGGCCTTCCGGCCCCTGCATACTTAGCAGGTAGTAAGCTAGCACCTATGAGTAAAATGGTATAGGTGAACACATTTTGAATTGTCTGGCGAATTCCTTTTACATTTGGATAGACTCGTATCCCAGCATTTGCATAGTCCTTTGAATAAATTACTGAGATGGCCATGAAATGTGGTATTTGCCATGCAAATAGAATGGCAAATAACGACCAGGCCATTGGGGCAAAGGTGCCCGTAACCGTCGTCCAGCCCATGAGAGGAGGAATGGCACCGGGGAGAGCTCCTGCGAATACAGCAAGATGAGATTTTCTTTTAAGAGGGGTGTAAACGAATAGGTAACTCAATGCGGCGATTAAACCCAAAATTGAAGTCAGGGGATTAACTACCGGCCATAGTAAGGGAATAGAAATTCCCAATAAGCTAGTTCCTAAGATCATCACAAACTTAGAAGAAACTCTGCCGGCCGGAAGAGGTCTATCGAGAGTTCTTTCCATTGTCTTATCAATATCTTTTTCGATGAGGCAGTTTAGAGAAGTTGCACCTGAGACTACCATTGCGATCAAAACTAATGAGGCCAATGCTCTAAAAAAATTAATGTGTTCAGGAACTAAAATCAAACCAACAAGGGCAGTAAGCATGACGAGTGAAGAGAGTTTTGGTTTGGTGAGATCTATTACATCTTCAAAAAAAGTATGAAGACCACGCGGATGGAGTTCTTCTTGTGCACTTCTATAAGTTAGAAAAATTTTCCATGCTACACCTAGAGAAAGGGCGGCTCCGGCAAGATGAGCAGTTGTAGGAAAAGGTAACATATTAAAGGCTATTGTTAGAATTCCTAATTTAATCTGAAGGAGAATAATGAGAATCAAACCAACAAGATATATTTTCTGTTTTTTCACAAAAGATTTAAATTCATTAGATAGAATATTCATGAGTTTAATATTTTTTATCACGAAATAAACAATTAGAAGAAAGACCAAAATAGCATAAACTCTGTGGAGCATGTGCAATTGTGCTTGAGCAGTGCTGGGCCATAAAGTTGTTTCCCACTTTAAAGTGTCAAGACACAATATTGAATTCTTGCTTCCAAGTCCACACGAAGCACCTGCGGCAGAGTGACGCATAAATGCCCCAAGTATCATTTGAGAATAAATGAGCATGCAAATAATGAATGCACTGTTTTTCAATTCTCCAGGCCATTGTGATGATATTTTTTCACTTTCACTATGAATGCTGTTTTCAAAAATTAATGAATCACCCAATTCATAAGTTTCTTTAACAATGCACTGATGGTTTATAAAAATTAAAGTGCAGAAAAAAATCATCGATAGCCCAAGATGACTCGTTGAAACGATGGTTGGTAGCTGATAGATAACAGTTATCCCTCCTAAAAGACCTTGGATTATTACGAAGAAAAGGGCCAAACAAGAATACTGAAAAATAATTCTATTATACTTATTCAATTTGTTTTTCTTATAATCTTTATTAGCAAAAAAAAGAAGAAGTAGGGTTAAAAAACCAACGAGTGAGGCCAGAAGTCTGTGACCGTGTTCTATGAAAATACCGCCTTCCATTTTCGGAAATAATTGTCCATAGCAAAGAGGCCAATCGGGACAGGCCAAAGAAGATTGAGTATTATGAACAAATCCTCCCCACAGAAGTAAAGAGAAAGTCACAAATATAGCAATGAGAGATAGTCTTTTAGTCATTATTTATTTAGTGCTTTTATAAAATAAAAGTCCTTATAAAATCTTGTGTTAATTTCGTAAAGCTTATTTAAGAAAAGATTTGTTTGATTTCATCCTCTAATAAAATTTCTTGTTCCATAAGTTTGCCTGACATCGCGAGTAATTTCAATTTATTGTCGTTAATTATTTTTGATACTTGCTCTTCTTTGGATTTCATCATGTTTTGAATTTCTTCATCTATTTTTGCAGCTGTAGATTCACTAAAATCTTTTGGTCTAGACATTTCACGTCCCAAAAAACTATGTTCTTCGCCTTGAGAGAAGGCTACATAACCCAATTTTTTACTCATTCCCCAATTTACTATCATTTTACGAATTAATTTTGTTGCTCTTTTGAGATCATCTTCCGCCCCTGTAGTGATTTCATTGAAAATGACTTCTTCAGCAATTCTACCTCCTAACAAAATTGCGATTTGATTTTCTAAATGAGTTTTTGAAAGATTTACTCTCTCTTCAATTTGAAATTGTTCAGTGAAGCCAAGTGCTCTTCCTCTTGGAATGATGGTAATTTTTCTTACAGGGTCTGCGCCTTTAAGACACATTGCAACTAAAGCATGCCCGGCCTCGTGAACAGCAATAATTTCTTTATCTTTTTCTGTTAGAAAATTTTCTCTTGGATTTCCCATTACGACCTTATCTCTGGCCTCGTCAAAAATATTCATTGTGGTTTGGGGGGCATTTTTTCTAGCAGTTAACAATGCTGCTTCGTTAACTAGGTTTTTAAGATCAGCACCTGAAAAACCTGGAGTAGCTTGTGCCAGTTTTTCTGAATCAATTCCTTTACCCAATTTTAATTTTTTAAGATGAACATTTAGAATTTCAATTCTCGCATTTTTGTGGGGGAGATCAAGCGTTACTTGTCTGTCAAATCTACCAGGTCTAACAAGAGCTGAGTCTAGAACATCAGGTCTATTTGTAGCTGCCATTACAACTACTTTTTCTCTTGACGAGAACCCATCCATTTCAGAAAGTATTTGATTAAGAGTCTGTTCTCTTTCATCATGTCCTCCACCTAGGCCTGTGCCTCTTGCTCTACCAACTGAGTCTATTTCATCTATAAAAATGATGGATGGGGCCTGTTTCTTGGCCTCAGAAAATAATTCTCTTACTCTTGATGCTCCCATACCTACATAGAGTTCAATAAATTCGGAACCACTTATGCTAAAAAAAGGAACATTCGCCTCTCCTGCAGATGCTCTGGCCAATAAAGTTTTTCCTGTACCAGGAGGGCCTTGTAGTAATACTCCTTTTGGTAACTCTGCTCCAACTTTCTCAAATTTTGAAGGATCTTTTAAGTAATCTATTATTTCTTGAAGGTCTTTTTTTGCATTTTCTACGCCGGCGACATCTGAAAAGTTCGTATCAGGTTTAGTTACCTGAAACTTCTTACCACTTTCTCCAAATGGATTTTTCGGGTTAAATTTCCCCATCATTCCATTCATTTTCCGGCCACTCCAAACTAGAAATCCTATAATGATAATGACTGGCAATAAATTTGATAAAATGAGAAGAATGCTTCCTGGTTCATCCTTTAAAGCATTGATTTCAACTTCATGTTTTTCCAGAAGTGGAATTAACTGTTGGTCTTCAATTGAAGGCATTATAGTAGAAAAAGATTTATATGACTTGTTGGCATTTTGAATTTCTTGCTTGAAAGAACCTTCTATTATTAGGCCTTTAAAAGTAAGAGAATTAATATTTCCGTTATTCGCCTCATGTTTAAATTGGCTATAAGGTATAGATTGTGACTGTGAATTTTTAATAAATTCAGACATATATATAAAAAAGATCATTAATAGGAAAAAAAAGAACATACCATTAGGTCTAGACTTATTTGGCAAATATTTTTTCATAATAAAATTCCTAAGATGCTTTATTTTTTTTAAAAAGTTGATTTACATCATGCTCTGTCACGCAATATATTGCTATTTGATGTTTATAGACTTTATTGGATGAATTAGTCAAAGGTAGGTAAGATATGAAATTTGTGATTAGTTTTAGACATATGGAGCATACTCCGGCACTTGATGAACTTATAAAATCAAAATCCCAAAAACTTGAAAAATTCATAAAAGATGAGAATGCTGAACTTCACTGGACATGTTGGGTGGAAAATAAAACTCAGATTGCAGAATTGACTTTAAGAAACCATAAGCAAGATTTTGCGGCCAAGGCCCAAACAGAAGATCTTTACAAATCTGTGGATGAAGTCATTAAGAAGATGGATAAACAATTATCGGGGCAACACGATAAATTTCAGCACTAGAATCATAGAGAGGTTAATGACCTCTCTATCTTCTTTATACAGAACAGTGTCAATGCTTTGAGTAAGCTTTTATTATGTAAGCTTTAAAAATTTTGGTAATTGATAAAGCATCAAGTATATTAAGATCCCTGTAAATGACACATAAATCCAAACAGGTAAAGTCAACCTGGCGATTTTCTTGTGTTTATCCCACTGACCTTTAAACGCGTGATAAAAAGTTTTTACTATCATTGGTACCATTGCTGTAGCTAGTATAGTATGTGTAAAGAGAATTACGAGATAGATCGTTTTTATTAGGCCTAGCTCTGGAAATCTCTTTGATCCGAAATTGTAATGATAAAAGAGATAAAAAACCAAAAAGCAGGCCGAAGTAATTAATGCCAAGACCATGCAATTTCTATGAAATATTTTTTTATCATTTTTTATCGAGATGTACCCGGCCATGAGTAATATAAATGAACATGTATTTAGCAACGCATTTATAAATGGAAAATTATTTAGTGCCATTAATCTTACGATTTTTAATTATTAATCTATATAATAAATAGAATGGAATATAGATTATTGCAATGAAGGCCATGAGAATATAGACGACATATTGGTCTTTTTCATTAGTCAAAGAGCCCGCGCAGTAAGGACATGAAAGCGCGAGCTCAGACAAAAACAAAAAAACAAAAGTAATGAGGGTTTTCATAGTCTACAGTAAATAAACAAAGGTGAATACAAGAATCCACACTAAGTCGACAAAGTGCCAAAAAAGTCCAGCGATTTCAAGTTGGTTATGATTTCCATGATCAAAGTCACCAGCAAGTGCTTTTTTCAGCATAAAACACAAGTACATAACACCTGTAAAAACATGTAGTCCATGAAATCCGGTAATTGAGTAAAAAGTTGCTCCAAATAGATGCTGTCCTCCAACAAAGTGATTAAAAGTTACACCACTGTGATGGAGGTGAATATATTCATAGGCCTGAATGGCCAGAAAAGAAGCTCCACCAGCGATAGTAGCAATAAGCCAAGTAATCATTCCCTTTTTATCTCGATGTTTGCATGCATCAATTGAAAGTACCATCGATACAGAAGAGCATATAAGCAAGAATGTCATAAAACCTGAAAGCCCAACTCCTCCTAGTGCTTCAATAGGATTGGGCCACGGTTTTGATATTCTTAGAACGGCGTAAGCGATTAACAATCCAGAGAACGACAGTCCATCTGTGCCAAGAAAAATCCACATCCCAATTTTTCCTGGGGACGCTTTTCCAAAAGTTTTATCTTCTGGATACTCTATTAATCCTCTATTTACTGCTCCGCCCATTTGTGCTCCTCGATTCTAAGTCGTCCAACAATTATTTAGTTGGATCATAAACTTTAAATGGTTCGTGATATTTATCGTACCCGAACTCTAAAATTAATTTCGTTAAGGCCTGAATCTGTTTTTTCATATCTCCACCAAGAATTTGTGGATCCATGGCCTCTCCTTCTTCCCAAAAGTTTGGCATCGTGGTCCCGGGCAAGATCGCTTGAGGATTTGATAACCATTTTGAAATCCAAGAAGGTCTTAGACGTTTTTTAGCATAATGTAAATCAGGTGCCAATTCTTCACCTCCGGCAACGAATCCACCTGCGTGACAGGAAGTACAATCATAAGATTTAAATAAGGCCTTCGCTGCTTCTTTTTCGCCTGGCTCCCAGATTACTTTTTCAGGAATCTCAATAAAAGTAGGACGTTTAGATTTATGTTGGAACATGGCCACAATTGCATTTCGTTCATCATCGGTCATATTGAAAGAAGGCATTCTAATATTTAGCCATGGTCTAATTACGTGAACATTATTCAAGAATTTAAAAAACCAGTCGGACTGAACCCTATGGCCTTCACCAACCAAGCGTGGTGGCCCGGCGTTAATATCTTCTTGTTCAAAAACAGGGAGTATGTCACCGAATCTTCCATCGACTTGGTGACAACCTACACAGTTGAATTTATGAAGAACTTTCATACCTTCAACAACTTTCTGTTCATCTGCATTATATAGTCTCATACCACTCAGTGGTATAGGATCACTTACTTGACCTAGCAGTGCGACTGTAATTGTTTTCGCCTCATTCTCGGTCATGTTGAAATTAGGCATTCTGAGAAGATCTTTAAATGGTTTATCAGTTCCACCATCCCATTGTCTTGGATTCAAGAGATGGTTATATATCCACGCATCTCTTTTATGATCGATTTTGACATGTCCAAAAGCAAATTGTTCAACTGGTTTTGAACCAACATTTGTTAATTCTGGCCCAATGGGTGCCCTATCATCAAAGCCTTTTAATGAGTGGCAAGAGTAGCAACCGTACTTGCCTACAGTTCTTTTCCCTAACTCAATTGTTTTGTCATAATCTGACATATTTGAAAGTTTTCCTTTGGCAACATCAATTGTGTCAAAGGCGGTAAGATATGTTGTTAGCATTTCATCTCTAAGGGATGGATCCAGTCCTTCAAATTTTAATCGTTCAAATTTCTCATTTTTTAGAGTCATCAAAAAGGCAGTAATATGATTGGCCTCTTCTTTAGAAAGTCTAAATGAAGGCATTATGGTGTCTTTTTGGTAGTGCGAGGGCTTTATGAGCCAAGAAATTAACCAATCTGCTGAAACTTTTGATCCAGTCCCAGTCAAGAAAGGACCTTTATATGCATTTACCTTGTTGTTGATATCGTCTAGGCCTTCAACTCCATGACAGGCTACACATCCGACTTTAGAAACAAGCTCTTTTCCTTTTTCAGCATTTCCACCTGTATATTTTTCAAATGGTTCATATTTTTCAGAGATAGAATATACAAATTCAGCAGCAGCATTGATTTCAGTAATATTTTTATTTCTAAATTCTGCCTGAGTATTATTTGATTGATTGAAAAACGAAGGCATTTTTGCATGTTTATTGAATGATTTAGGATCCCATACCCAGTTTTTGAAAAATTCTTTAGAAACTTTACCTGCAATTTTTTCTAAGCTAGGTCCTGGTTTTCTTTTATGTTCCCAGCCTTGAATTTTGTGGCATCCGTAGCATCCAAATTTATCAATATTTCTTCTTCCTTCGTTGAGGACTGTAGCTTCAGGAATATACTGAACATCTTTATGACATTTTATACAAGAGGCCTCAGATTGTGATTTTTTCAACATAGGTTTAGCTATTTTATGGGGAGCATGCCAATGATATTTCTGTTCCCATAATTTTTGCTGCTCAGGATTCTCTGGAGTATGTGCAACGGCCGAGAAATCTCTTAGTCTGTGCCCTTCTCCATCGTGACAACTTGTACAACCTGTTTTTTTCATTGGGTGCGGAGAATTAAGTCCAACCATAAGATCTAGTTTTGGGTGGGTTTTATGTGGGTTGTCTTCTTTTTCATACCCAGGTTTATCTATTTTAGTGTGGCATGTAGTGCAAAATTCCTTTTTGGGAACCTTTCTAAAATAAAGATCATCAACGTAATCATTTAAAACGAGATAGTTAACCTTAATGGTTGGATCCATATAATCTACAAAAGGAGAATTTCTAAGGACAAAAAGAGGATTGATTTCTGTCTTTTTCAAAGCAGAATTCAATAGATCTACTTTCATAGTCATTTTTTCGATTTCTTTTGAGATTGAAACTTGTGCAGTTCTAAGATCAGCTAGAACATTTTCAAGTCTTTTTCTTTCGAGATCGTATTCTTTAATTTTATTTTTAGATTCTGCAAAAAGTGTTTTGTATTTTCTAAGTTTTTCATAAAGCTTTGGAGCTTTATGGTCGTGGTGCGCGTGAGCCGTTTCATACTCAAATGTTAGAGCGGCAACTTCTGCGTTATATTCACCGTTTTGAATATTTTGTTTTTTGATATTTTTTATCAGAGTTTCATATTCTGATTCGTATTTTTCAATTTCTGCTTTTTTTGATGCGACAGTTTGCTTACCTTTTTCAAGATCCTTTTTTAGTTGATCAAGTTTAATTGGATCAATTTCTTTTTTTGCTAAATCAATATTTTCCTGAATTTTTTTACGCTCAATTTGCATTGCCTGTACTTGGACTGCTTTCCAAGGTCTGATAAAATCATCAAGGAAGACCCAAATGACAACCATAAAAAACGTGATAGATAAAACTGCAAAAAATTTATGCAGTTTTTTCATATCATAGGCCATACCTGGTTCATGTTTTTTATTCATTATATTACCCTTTCGTCGTATTTTTTTATAAGCTCAGCTCAAATTCTGGCATTGCAATGATATATTTTAATCCAATGATCCATCTTAAAAACATTTTTATAGGTAAACTCATCATAATCACTGCAAGATAAACAAAGATGTAGTATCTAATAATTCCTGTTTTATCGATCATAGAAAGACCCCATTTTGATTTTGATAGTAAGGCGGGGATACCAAAAAGATAGCCTAGAGTAAGAACGACTCCTAGAAATTCTCTCGCAAAAATATTTTTTGGCATAGAGGTATTTAAAATCTTTATCCATAGGATTTCTGAAAGATTGATATTATTACCGGCCACAACCTTATGGAAATCCCAAAATTCGAAAGGCCCATAAAATGTCCAATTAGGTCCTCTTAGGAATACACCAATTAAGATGAGATAAATCCAAAGGGCCAGCCAACCAAAAAGAAATGAAGTAATGGCCAATTTTCTATCTGCAAAACAAAAGTACCCATTCCCTTTTGGATTAGTATCAATATAAGGAATCGAGATAAGACCTACGATGATAATTCCAGGAAGAACAACCCCGGCCATCCAAGGATCAAAATAAACGAGCATTTCTTGAAGACCTAAAAAGTACCAAGGAGCTTTTGCTGGGTTAGGTGCCCAAGTTGGGTTTGCTGGTTCTTCAAGGGGGGCCTTAAAAACAATGGCCCACACAATAAGAAATATAGTTGTAGCAATGATGACAAAAAGTTCTGTGTAGACAAGGTTTGGCCATGCCCATACTTTTTCTCTATTTTCGGGAGTCCCTTCGATTGGTGGTAGTCCCTGTGCAATTCTCTTATCGTTTTCAGAGGCCTTATGAAGAGAAAGCCAAGTTGTGAAGAAAACAAAGAAAATTAAAATGATGATAGGAATATTATCAGGAGTAGTAATAATATTATAAAAGTTAGCATCAGATACAAACCAGTAAATGACTGGTAAAGATGCAATAGTTGTCCACATTGCAAATTTTTTAGATCCTACGACGTGGTAATATTTTATCATCATGAAAAATAGAACCATCACGGCCGGAAACGACCAGATCGGATCAGAAACAGTGTTTACAATTTCCTTAATAAGCATATAACTTCCTTCTAATTAAATAGAGCTCTTCATTACAATGGGGCAGAAATTCCGCCATCCTTTCTAACTCTCCAAAAATGTATTGCTATAAGTACACCTACAACCAGAGGTATAAAAATACAGTGAAGAATATAAAATCTTAGAAGTGCGGGTTCTCCAACAAATCTCCCGGCCAAAAGTTGGAAACGAACATCATTTTTATCAGAGACCATTACAAAATCTCCAATTTGAGCAAGACTGGCCCCTGGTCCACCATGTCCAAGAAATGGAGTAGCTTTGGCCATATTAGAACCAACAGTAATGGCCCAGATGGCAAGCTGGTCCCAGGGAAGAAGATATCCTGTAAAGGATAGTAACAGGGTTAGGACGAGTAGGATGACACCAATTCCCCAATTAAATTCTCTTGGTGGTTTATATGATCCTGTCATAAACACGCGAAACATGTGCAACCAAACAGTGATAACCATTGCGTGCGCACCCCATCTATGAATTTCTCTCATAATTCCTAAGGGCACATGTTCTTTTAGAGCGATAATATCGTGAAAAGCATATTCTGCAGTTGGTCTATAATAGAACATTAATAGAACACCAGTTACTGTTAGGGCCAAAAATATAAAGAAAGTTAACCCACCCATACACCAAGTGTAGCCAAGTTGAACTCCTGATTTTTTTAATTTTATAGGATGCAAATGAAGAAAGACATTGCCTGCAATTACAGCTGCTCTATTTCGAGCATTAGTTGGTGGCCCATGTCTAAATATAGATTTCCAAACTTGCGTCTCTCTCACTTTATCAGCAATACTTTTTCCTGCCATGACTAACTTTCCTTAAATTTGGTTAAAATTAAACTTCAATAAATGAACTTGGATTAGACCATTGTCCTTTTTCTTCTCGAAATATTTTGGTTTTATCAACAACAATTTTTCCTTCAGGATTTAAAGCAACTTTGTAGCGTTCTAGTGGACGAGGGGCAGGTCCTTCGAAGTTGACTCCGTTCATATAATATCCTGAACCGTGACAAGGACATTTAAATTTTAATTCAGCTGGAAGCCAATTTGGAATACAGCCAAGATGTGTACAAATATTAGAGAGTGCTACGAGTTTTCCTTCTTGTTTAACCATCCACACACCATATTTTTTCTTCCATCGTTCATCAACGCCATTGTCATAATCAATTGGTTGACCTGCAATAAATTCCATTTCTGGTTCAAAATTTACGTTTGGATATAAGAATCTAAATACTAAACTGAGAAGTCCTGCGGATGCGGCACCAAAGGCTATCCAACCCATAGTAAAATAGCTAAAGAATTCTCTTCGGTTTAATTGTCTTTTTTCGTCACTCATTGAATCGACCTTTTAGAAATAGTAATATTATCTAATCAAAAAAATGTGAAATCGGTATCTAAATTATGTAGGATAATTACCTAATTTTTCAACTCTTTTAGTACGTCTCTGGCCATAGAGACGACTTTCACATTTTTATCATCATTAGAAATTTTTTCTATAACGTCATTAATATCATTCCACCTGGCCTTTTTCAACGCAGATAAGACATTCATTTTTAACGCATAGACTTTCTCTTGATTAAATTCACTTTGCACCTGTGGCGCTGAGTCTAAAAGAAGGATTTCTTTAAGTACGGGGATTGCCTTTTGAAATTTATGTTCTATGAGTGAAGTTGCAGCAGAATACTTTAGAAAACGTTTTTTGCTTTCTAGAAAGGGAACTATTTTCGAGATTTGGTCACGATTTCCATGTCGACCAATGGCAAAGATGGCCAGTTGTTGAATACCTTGATCAGAATCTTCTAGGAGGTTATTCAATATAGTCCAATCAAACTGAGTGCCCTTTGGCATATTGCTAATAGCAACTAAAGAATGAAATTTTACATTCCCTTCTTTTTCATTAAGTCCATTTTTGAATATTTCCAAAGAAGTTGTTTGGGCCAAAGTTCCTAGAGTGACGATAAGAAATTCTTTTGTTCGGTGGTCGTTAGAGCTTCTGTAAATTTCTTCAAGTTTAAGGGCCAACCAAGGGCGTTCACTTTCGGGAATATTTTGGGAAGCAATTTGTTTAGACAATTCATAGGCAGCAATCCATCTATTTCCAAATGTTTTGGATTGTAAGTCGTACACTAGATCTTTGTATGTTTTTCCGGTTGAAAGCATCTGCGTCACACCAAAGATGATTAACGCTCCTACCAATACAATTGCTATTGGTACAACCAAACTTCCAACGAAAGAATTCTCGAGGATATTTTTTCCACTTTTTGTATTTGAAATACTGGCCATGCTAACCTCACTCTTCTACGCGTCGTAACTTCTTGACGGCCTATGTGCATTATGGCACTACACGCTAGTAAATTCGAAGTCTCTTCGATATCAAAATGCTTCAGTTATGACAATTGAATTGCGATTTTGCATAGAGTTTTCAAACGAACTCTATTTTAACAAGGTGTATAATATGGCCTATCTTTTAAGAGCACTCATTCTCATTATGTTATTTGGTATTTTTTTGACAATTGCTTTAGCACACAAATTTATAAATTTAGAACTTGGTCATATTCAAATAGCAATACCTACATTTTTATATACAATTTTTGCTCAGGCCTTTGTGATGTTTTATTTTATAGGAGTTGCTAGGCTTGTAAATAACATTGATCATTTGCTTAAGACAAAATCAAACCTGCATGAATTGTTTGAGGACGCCCCTGAAGATTTGACTCCATATATGAAAAAAGTAGATAAATATGTTTATGATTCGAATTTAGCGAAAAGGCAGACAATTCCATGGACGATGATGATGTTGATATTGGGTATGATTGCTTTTTTTCTTGGAGGAGCACACGATACAGGTCTTGTTCCTAAAACAATTCATTCTGGAGTTGTTTATGGTTTTAGTGCAGCTGTAATCATTGGATTTGTAAGACAGTGGTATTATCTTGGAAAAACTCATATCCTACTTAGAAGGATCAAGGGTCTATTTTCAATTCCAGATGGGCAGATGTAGTGACCAAAAATCTAATTTTTGATTTTGACGGTACAATATGTGACTCTTATGATGTTTTTAAGGAATCCTTCCTTGAAGTTTGCAAAAAGTATAAATTAAATGCGAGTGTGTTTGATTTGGAAAATGTACGTGAACTATCAAGTGAAGAAATTCTTAAAAAGCTAAATGTTTCGTGGTGGAAGCTCCCTTTTATTTTAAAAGATGGGCGTTCTGAAATGTTTAAAAGAAGAAGTGAATTAAGAATTTTTCCAGGAGTAGAAAAAATTCTTCCTCAGCTTGCAAAAGATTTTAATCTTTTTATCGTCACTTCAAATAGTCATCAAATAGTTACTGAAGTATTAAATGATCAAGCTAAATATTTTAAAGAAATACATGCTGGTCGTGGCCTAACTAATAAATCAAAGAGTATCAAAAAGATAAAAAAAAATTATCCTGCCCACGAAAATTATTATATTGGAGATGAAGTAAGAGACGTCAGATGTGCTCATCGTTCTAGTGTTATGGCGATTGCTGTGACATGGGGATATAATTCAATACATAGGTTACAAGCTTTAGAAAACGTTGCACTCATCAACAATCCGGCCGAACTTTGCACCAATTTTAAAAATATAAAAAAATCATAATTGATTATTTCTCTATTGTTAAAATATCAGAATTTGAAATAATTTCCCAATGCTCATTTTCGCAAGATTTGATGGTCTTGCATTCTGGGCCAGTAAATGTGGTAAGAAGTAAATTTATTTTTTCATTAATCTTGGGCATTTTTGTGATATTTTTTAATTTTATATTTTTAATACCTAAATCTACTTTGCAATATTTTGTATTAGAATTTATAATTTCTATAATTTTGACTTTTAAGTAAATCTTGTCTTTATCGAAACCTAAATTTCTAGCAGTATAAGAGCATTGATGAAATTCCATCGTTTCTGAAAAAAGCGAATACGAGAAAATAATAAACGTCAGTTTAATAACAGTAATTAAAATTCCTAAGTTCATATACTCTTTATCCAAATAAAGACTTTCGTCATCCCTGGAGGGTTTTGGCCCCTTGTTCTTGATTCATAAAGAATAGAATCTTCCACATCCATTGCTCTAGATAGAAACTCTTTAAGATTACTTCTTGGTACAAAAAGATTATAATATATGCCTCCGGGAACTTGCTTCCCTGGTTGCACCTTACCTACAGCTTCAGCATTATATTGTTTTAAAATTTTGTTTAGTGCAATTTTAGATTTATATGTATCAACAGATTTCATCATCACGCGATAAACTTTCTTATTTCCAAAACGAGTATCCCTATATCCGCCCTTTTGTTCTTCTTCAAAATCTGATTGTTCTAGATCAGCTGTTGCAAAATCTTTTGGTAGAGCGTCCCAAGAAGTCAAAACAACTTCAGATTCAACACCAACCCTTTCTTCTTCTTCGAATTCAAGTAGTTTTTCGTCTTCAGCAATCTCTTCTTCAATATCTTTGAATTCTACATCAGCAATATCCAAAGTACTGTCTGTTTCTTCTTTAAACTTAAGTGTTTTATCTAGCCATAAAAACTGTGGCTCATAGATACTAATTTTATCGGCCAAATATTTCTCATAGTAAATATTTAATTCTTTTACGCCCCATAACAAAAAAATTGCAATTATTGAAATTAAGATAAAATCATAGAGAACCTTAAACTGTTTAGATATATTTTTTCTAGATTCAACTCTCATTAAAGAAAACTTTTCATTGGAAAAATCTTTTCTCATTTGTTCAGAAAAACTGTCCCAAATTTCATAGAGTGTTATTTCCATAGAGAGCATTACATCATCTTCATTCGGCCCAAAAAAATAGTTTGGAAGATTTAGCTTATTGCTTAAAAGTTCGTAGTCAACTCCAAGATTTTTTGATGCCATATTTCCTATTTGAAATATGTTTGAAAAAAAATGTTCATACTGAGGAAATTTATCGATAAAAAAATCTCTGAGAATACTTGCAATCTGTGGTAATTCAATTTGAGTTGCTAGTCCTAATCCATAAACGGATATTTTTTCAGTGATAAATATATGGGCCAGAAACATCTCTCTAAGCCATCTAAACCATGAACTTAATGGCCCTATTTTAGCATATTCTTCTGCATAATTTAGTCGGTCAATCATCTCTTGAATTGTTAAACCTTCTTTGAAAAAAAAAGTCCAAAATGATTCAAATTCTTTTTCAAATCTCCCTTGCCAGGTAAGACCTTCAAGATTTAGATTCAGCCACTTTCGAAAATCTAAGTTTTTTTGTTCAGTAAGAATGATGTTTAAATTTTCTTTTTTAATGCTCATGTGACTTAATATTAGTACTTTATAAGTACTATGGATAGAATTTTCCTACTATCGGGCCTTGTTCCTAAAAATTATAATTTATCTTATATCGGCCAATTTTGGCCGTAAACCAATGTTCAAAGGTTCTTTCTCATGTCTGAGCTTAGTACAATTAAGGCCAATAGGGCCAAAGAACTTGAAACCAAACGTCATTATTTGGAAATAACTAAGCTACGTCAAGAAAATGCAAAGCAATATAATGAAACTGTAAAAGAAAATGAAAAGAGAATGGAAAAGTTGGAAAACGATTATGATCTCCAACTCGGTCAGATGGAAGTCGAATTAGAAAAAAAAATCGATGAGATGAGAGAGAAGCATCAAATAAGAATGACAACAGAACAAGAAAGATTAGACTCTGAACTTAATCAATTAAAATTGGCCCATCAAGACCGCGTTGCTGAATTAGAAGAAACTCAAGGCAATCAAATCGATGACCTTATAGAGAATCACAAAAATACATTAGAAAATGCAAAGCAAAAATTTGAGAAAGAAAAATCTAAATGGGATACTTAAGTATCTGCAAAGGAGATTAGATGTCTAATACCACTCCCCAAAACGGTGTTTTTATAAATGGTAAAGCTCAAGTTATTGAAATGCTCAAGTATATGGATGAAACTGAAAAATCAAGAATTTTACAACTTATAAGAATAAAGAACCCCACATTGGCCGAAGAATTATCGCAGGAAATCTTGACCTTTGAATCTTTAGATAAAATAGATATTCAATTATTAAGAAAAGTTTGCTCTAACATACGCCCTGAAATTCTTGGAATAGCACTAAATAGTATGAATCAAAATTTTCAACGTTCTATTCTTTCTAAAATTGATAGAAACTTTGCAGGGGAGGCCTTTAAGACAATGCAGGCCAATTTAAATTCTGAGCAAATTAGACGAGCACAGAGCAAAATCTTATCAATAATCTCTCAGGTTACTCTTAAACATAGAACCGGCATAAACTAAAACATCTAGACTCAGCTCTTGAATTAAGAGATAATTTCCCTATAAAAAATTTGGAGATAATATGCTTAATTTTAGTTACCCATTATCAGTCGTTCTTCTCGATGATGATCCGATGATACACGCTATCATGAAAAAATATCTAGAAGGTCTTGAGCAATATGAACTGACCTGTTTTACATCTCCTAAAGATGCATTGGATTTTATTAAATCTAAAGGTGCTGAAATTGCAGTAATTGATATCAATTTACCAGATATAAAAGGCCCAGAAGTATTGAGACAGATCAATGCTTTTGGACATGGAACAGAGTCTATTATCATAACGGCAAATGATGACATGTTGAATTTCACAACGTGCTACTCTCAAAAAGCTAATAGCTTTTTATTCAAACCACTTAAAAAAGAAAGTGTCCTCGAAGAAATTGAGAGATGTCGTGAGAACTTATTGAGATGGAATGGTGTTTTTATAGAAATGATGAAAAGAAAAAAAGAAAGAAAGAGTCTTTAACAATGCTAAAAATAGAATATCCCTTAAGTGTTATACTCATTGATGATGATAAAGATACACTCATATTATTAGAAAATTTTCTCAAAGGTGAAATTGATTATAAAATATTTAGCTTTACTTCACCTAAAAAAGCACTCGAACATATTGAACATCATGGTGCTCAAATTGCCATTGTTGATATCAACATGAGTGAAATGCCAGGGCAAGAGGTTTTGGAAAAAATTCACAAGATGGGACATGGAACGGAAGTTATCATTATTACAGCAGAAGACAATCTCATAAATTTCACGTCATGTTATCGAAAAAAAGCTTCTAGTTTTATTTTTAAACCGATCAAAAAAGAAATCTTTTTGAAAGAAATAAACTACTGTCATGATATTATAAAAAAATGGAATACAGTGTTTATGGATATGATAAAACGAAGGCATCAAATTAAATAAATATCAGACTTTTCCTAACAAACTACCGTGTCTTAGTCCTCTAGTACTTATTATGTATTTTTCAATATCCAACTTTTTAGCAATAGAATTTGCAATAAAAGAACCAGCAGCTATTGTAAGACTCCTTTTTCCTAAAAATGGATATTCCGCCAAAATCTTATCTGAATGAGAATACATTAATTTCTCAGTAAGTTTTTGGAGTGTTTGGGCAGTTAATAAAGAATTGTGAACTTTTATTTCATCATAATCTTCCAAGTTTTGAACAATTGTGGATAATGAGGTCATAGTCCCTGCAACAGCAATAATAGAATCGCTTTTATATGGGTTGAGATCATAAGAGCTTAAAATTTTTTCAACTTCAACTTCATGAATTCCTTCATCCATCCACTCCTTTACTTTTACTGCTCCAATTGGCATGGAAATAGAATGTTCAATCTTAAAGGGCCCAGTAGAACCCAAAATCAACTCAGTACTTGCTCCTCCAATATCCATGATGACAAAATCGTGAAGATGCCAATCAATACAAACCCCTATGGCCGTATAGATGGCCTCTTGCTCTCCTGATATAATCTGAATGTTTAAATCTAAATCCTTATGAATTTTTTCAAAAAACTCTTTTGCATTTTTGGCCAGCCTTGAGGCCTCTGTTGCTGTAACAGTAATATCCTTAGCATCTATGCCTCTTAACCTGCAAAGTTCACAATATTCTTGTAATGCCTTGTGAGTTAGGTCCATCGATTCTAGATGAAAAACTCCTGTTTTTTGTAAACTTCGACCTAGTTGAGTGACACGATGAAAATTTTCTTCAGAAATTATTGATCCATATTGAACTTCGGCAATTAAAAGTAATGTCGTATTTGAACCTATATCAATTGAAGCTTTTTTCATTAGAACAAACCTTTTAAAAGTTTCTTTGTATCAATTGATTTGAGCTTCTCTTTTAATTTATCTTTTATTTTATCTTTATTTTTATCAATTAACTTCTTCCCTTGAGTTTTGGCCGCACTTTTTGCTAACATTTCAAGTGTATAAGTATAATCGAGAGATAAACCAAAACCTTTTCCAACCAGTTTTACTGGTAATTTATTCGTTCCAATATCTTTTTTTAGAGAGTCTGCTATTTTTTTAATATTAATGATGAACTCGCCCTTTAGCTGTCCCTCTTTGTCTCCAAGGGGATAGACGTGTCCATCTCCCTTAAAAATTAAGTCATCATTTTTAGCATGAAAGTTCATACTTTTTATATGATAATCGTCGTGTTTAAAATTTCCCATGAGATTTAGCTTATCAAAATCTCCCTTCAAGTTTTCAATATCTTTCAATTTATCCTTAATGAATTTCACTTTTTGGAGTTTTTTTATGTATTCCCCAATATTCATACTTTTTAACTCACCATTGAGAACATCAACGTTCACATCTACATCATGTTTAAAAGAATCTGTAGATAATTCTACACTTCCATTGACATCTCCTGAAGCAACTCCTGTTACTTCATTAATCACAGAAGGTAAGAACGCTTTCAAAGAATCTAGATTTAAGTTTTTTAGATTTAGATTAAAATTATCTTTCAATTCATTATTTTGACCCAAGGTTGTAGTATTTTGGATAACCCCTTTCCCCTCAGAAAAAGAAAATTTCATTTTATCAGTTTTTACAATGTTTTTTTCAATCTCAATATTTCCTTGAAATTTAAAATCTTCATTTCCGATTTTAACTTTGTCAAATAGTATACTCACTTTAGCAGGAGGAAGAAATGGAACTGGAACTTTAGATTTTTTTATTTTTTTATCTTCTATGTTATTTTCATCACTAATTTGAGGATTATTATTTGTACTATCTTGTTTAGTTTCCTTATTTCCATTTTTTTTATAAAGAGTTTTTTGGATAAATTCTTGTCCAATATTTAAATTGGTTCCTGTAACGTTAACAGTTGTTAATGGTAGGTTTTGTGGATCTAATTTGGCAATGTCTATTTTATTTAATACATCTACATTTATCGCTCCATCGAAAACTTTTATTGTGTTATTAAGAGAAACGAGTTTGGGTTTAAGTGCAAAATTTGATGAAAATTTTGCATCGACTCCATTGGATGAGATCAAAAGTTCAGGGAAAATTTTCCCATTAATATTTGGGGTAATATTCTTTCCCTGTACCTTTAAATTACCATTAAGCGAAAGCTCAGATTTACCTAAGCTTATTTCTGAAATATTTAAACCAGTGTAACTCATAATCTCAGATAAATATAAGTTAACGATCAACTCTTTAATGTCTAAATTACCATCTTCAAATATAATTTTCTGTTTACTGCTATTTTTTTGTCCGATTGTTGTATCAATGTCGGCCGTTATTTTTTGAGTATTGAGATCCATCACAACACTGACTTGTGAAACTAAATTTGGAATATTAAATTCACTTGGCGTAAGTTTCGTATTATTTACCTTAATAACGACAGTACTTTTAAGTGGTTTTTTTTGGATCAATTCAGACGAATTGACTTCTCCGATGATCAGAAGATCAGTCGTTAATGTTTGACCATTAGTATTTAGGCTTACTAAACTTGAAATTTCAAAAGCAGCATTTGAAAATGCTCCTAAATTTCCAACAATAATTTTTGAAAGATTTACCTTTCCAGTTTGTCCGTCTTTAAGAAAATATTTAACTTCCATGTCTACTAATTTTAAATTTAGCTTTACCGCTGCTAAAAATGTTGGAATCTCTGGCCCCGAATTTTTCTTGCCCGGCCTTTGTTCTTTACTCTGTGTATTAACCGAGGGTTTTGAATCTTCTTTTTGAGATGTTTGAACACTTTTTTGACCACTTGAACTAGTTGCTAAAGTATAGGACCAATTATTTTCTTTTTTTGTTTCTTCGAAATTAATTTTTGGACTTTTAATAATTATTTCTGCAGTACCTCCTCCCATAAGAATTGACCAAAGGGGAATATATACTCTTACATCAGAAACATCAAAAAGATCTCTCTTAAAATTTTTCTTGGCCTTAAGTTTAAAAGAATTAACCTTGAATTCAATCGAAGTTCCAATGCCTAATTGAATCTCTCCTATTTCAACCTGTGAATTTGGAAATTTATTTTCAATTTCAGTCTTGGCAATTTGTCTTATTTCGTTTGTATCAATTTTACTAATAAAATAAAATACAGCTCCCACAAGTATGATGAAAATTGACGCAGCAACAACTAGCCCAATTTTTAACTTTGAACTTTTCATGTAATCTCCGAAGAATTATTCTGAACTATGCATTCAGATCGTTATAGATAGATTTTAATGAATGTAGCAACTTATAACAAGGTAAGAGGTGCGAATTTAACCATAAATTTCTTTTTGCTCCCATCTCTAAATTTTATTACAACTTTCTCATCTGGCCCTGGACTTGAGGACTCTAACACAATACCTTCCCCGTATAAAGAATGTCCTACTTTTGAGCCTTCAGGATAAGTAGATTTTAAAATCTTCTGTTTCTCATGAGTTGTTTGCCTGACAATGTAAGATTCTTCATTAAAGGAGCTTTCTTGTGAAAAATCATTCCAATCGTCATCATAAGAATTTTCGTCATTAAAATTGAATTGTGAACGTTTTTTTCCTTCAATTTTCCAATCATAATACTTGTTTGGAATTTCATTCAAAAAACGACTTGGGCCATTAAACTTAATTTGTCCAAAAAGCATTCGTCCTTGTGCAAAAGTAAGATAGAGTCTTTTCATGGCCCTTGTCATGGCCACGTAAAAAAGTCGTCTTTCTTCTTCTATCCCTATTTCGCCGTTATCCATACTTTGATAGGATGGAAAAACATTTTCTTCTAGTCCTGTTACAAAAACGTAGGGGAACTCAAGACCTTTAGCTCCGTGAATGGTCATCAATGCGATTTCCCCTTCATCCTTATTATCCCCTTCTCTTGATTGATCTAAAGTAATTGTTTCTAAAAAATTAACTAGCCTATTTGAAGAATTAATTTTTTCAAACTGTTTAATTGCATTTCCAAGTTCTTCTAAATTTTCTATTCTGGCCTGTGATTCGTAATCTTTTTTTTGAATCAGTGAATCGTAGTAGCCAGATTCATGCATAACTTTTTCAAAAATGATAATACATGATTCATTTTGTTCATTCATTGCACGACATTCATTAATCAAAGATGAAAAATTTGATAACGCAGACTTTACCTTTGCACTTAATCTAATATGTGAAAAATCTTGAGAATTCTCACATAGTGAACTAATGATTTCCCACAACGTTGAATTTGACTTAATTGCTTCTTCTTCAATTTTTCTTAGAGTCGTTGTTCCTATTCCTCTCGCAGGTACGTTTATAATTCTCGATAAGGCCAAAGAATCCTTCTCGTTAATTATTAGTCGCATATAGGCCAAAATATCTTTGACTTCTTTTCTTTCGTAAAATTTTATCCCCCCGACTATTCGATATGGAGTATTTGAATTTCGAAGAGCGTCTTCAATCAATCTAGATTGTGCATTGGCCCGGTAAAAAACGGCAATATCATTTAAAGGAACGCCAGAAGATATCAACTTATCGATTTCAGAAGCTACAAACTGAGATTCTTTTATATCATTTTCACATTCTCTAATTTGTATTGATTCACCATTTTCATTTTCAGTCCAAAGTTCTTTTCCTTTTCTTTGAGAGTTTCTTTGAATCACATGTGATGCCGCTTCAATAATATTTGCAGAAGAGCGGTAGTTCTGTTCTAGTTTCAATATTTTTGCTTCAGGGAAACTTTCCTCGAATTCTAAAATATTCCTAATATCTGCGCCTCTCCAAGAATAGATACTCTGGTCTTCATCTCCTACAACGCATATATTCCTATGGATGAGGGCCAGTTTTTCAACGAGCTCAAATTGTGCTCTATTTGTATCTTGATACTCATCTACTAGAATATATTTATATCGATTCTGATAACTTTCTAGAACATTTGGATAAGTTTCAAATAATTGAATTACAGCTGTGATAAGTCCACCAAAATCAATGGCATTTGCTTTATGAATCTCTGTTTCATATTCTTCGAAAAAAGTATAATAAGCATCATCTTTTTCTAATTCATAATCAATTTCTATTTTATTTTCCCGCCCCAAATAATGACCAAGATGTTTGAGTGAAGAGAAATAATTCATAATTTCAAATGGTGAAACTTGTTTAGTGTTTAGTCCATGTCTACCCATGATAGATTTAACAACTGATTTCGATTCAGAATCATCATATATTGTAAAACTTCGACTTAAACCAAGATAGTTTGCTTCATTTCTTAAAAGTCTTGCACAAAATGAATGAAATGTTGTTACTTGTAGTGCTCCGATATCAACTTGAATAGCAGAAGCAATCCTCTCTCTCATTTCTCCGGCCGCCTTATTTGAAAACGTAAGGGCCAGTACTTGATAGGGACTAATATTTTTTTCTTCTATCAGATAACCCATTCTTGATACTAGTGTTCTTGTTTTTCCTGAGCCAGCTCCGGCCAAGATCATTACAGGGCCTTCAGTTTCTTTTACTGCTAATTTTTGTTGCCTATTGAGCTTATTGATATCAAACAAAACTACTCCACAGTTACTGACTTGGCCAAATTTCTGGGTTTATCAATATCTGTTCCTTTATACTTGGCCAAATAATAAGAGAGTAATTGACCTACAACATTTGTATAAAGTGGCGCCAGATCACCTAGCCCTTCAAAATTTAATGGAATATAGTAATTACATGATTCACTTAATTTCTGATCATTTTTAGGGCCAATTCCAACGATTATTCCTTTTCTAGCTTTCACCTCTAATAAGTTTGAATATGTCTTATCATAAAGCTCAGGTCCAATAAAAGCGATATTCACCATTTCTTCATCAATGAGTGCAATTGGCCCGTGCTTCAACTCTCCTGCCGCATAACCTTCAGCATGGACATAGGCAATCTCTTTTAGTTTTAAGGCGCCTTCTAATGCCACTGGAAAATATATTCCTCGCCCCGTAAATATATAACCCTTATTATTTGATATCTCTTCAGCAATATTTTTAATTTTTTCTATATTATTTAGTAGTTCATCAATTCTATCAGCAAGAAGAGAATAATCCTTAAGTACTTTTTCCTTATTAATTTCTCCGGCCAAAGCTTGAGCATACAAACGTCCAGTCAGAACTTGTAGAGTAAACGCTTTTGTAGATGCGACTCCTATTTCAACTCCAGCATGAATGAGTAGATTGAAATCACAGTCTCTAAAAAGAGTGCTGCCATCGACATTCACAATAGAAATTGTTTTTAAATTATTTTTCTTACAAAGTTCCTGTGCAGCTAATGTGTCAGCAGTTTCCCCTGATTGTGATATAAACAGGCCTAATTCTCCATTATTAAGTAATGGATTGCGGTATCGAAATTCACTGGCCAAATCTATCACAGTTGGTACTTTTGAAACTGTTTCTAGATAGTTTTTTATAATTAGTCCTGCGTGCCAAGCTGTTCCACAAGCAGAAATATGAACAAGACTTGGTCTAAATTCACTGACGGACTTAAGGCCTTCTAGACCTTTGTCTGATAGATATTTCTGGGCCAAGCTACGAATTAACCCGGGTTGTTCATAAATTTCTTTTTGCATGTAATGATCAAAATGACCCTTGTCGGAAACTTCAAGATTTCCTTCTTCTATTTTGTGCAAAAATCTTCGAGATTCTCTTCCATCAAGTTCAAAGAATTTAAGAGTTGATTCACCATTAATTTTAAGTTCGCACAAAACTTCATCTTCTGGAAAATAAATATCTGAAACATGTCCAACCAAGGCATATGGATCCGAAGAAACCATTAAATTATTTGTTTTTGAATTTTTTCCACAGACAAGTGGGGCAGATTTTTTTATCGCAAAAAGTTCATTTGATTTATCATTGATAACAACTAAAGCAGAGTTTCCTTCTATTTTTTTAAATGCGCTTACAATAGCATCTTTCAAATTACTCCCACTTTTTAGCTCGAAGGCCAAAAGACCTAAGAAGGCCTCAGAATCGGTTTCTGTATGAAAGATAATTCCTTCACTTTCTAAGTCTTTTTTAATTTCATGAAAATTTTCTATAATTCCATTATGTACAATTGATACATGTGGAAATTCATCGAAAAAGTGTGGGTGAGCATTTTTATCATTTACGATTCCATGTGTGGCCCAACGAGTGTGTCCAATTGCAATATGTGAAGATGTTGTATGATTTTTTAATTCGCTAATCAGGTTTTCAAGTTTTCCTTCTTTTTTGACGACTTCAAGTTTTTGCCTTTCATTTTTGAAGCAAACTCCAGCGGAATCATAACCGCGATATTCCAAACGGGCCAAACCCTCAAGTACAATGTCCACAGCATTCTGAGGACCTAAATACCCAACTATTCCACACATAATGCACCCCTTCAAAAGTTGAGCTCAAATGTATCATACCAATTGCATTTATTAAACAAAGTTAACTGGCCTAGGCCCGCTATGACAACGTTTCATAAGTTTGTTTAATAAACTTAATTAGTGTAAGTTATTGGTATTGTTTGTCATTCAGGCCCTATAGGATTGATACTTAATCAAAAAACTCTAATCCTGTTTTTGATCTAATATATTTCAAAACTCCTTCTTTAGAGACCATCCATTTTCTTTTAGTTATGACTACACTCAACCACAAAGCCACTGATGGACCTTAATTTTTTTGAGTAGATATTTTTACCAAATTTAATATCTGTAAATACTAGAGGCCCAGGTAAAGCCCGAACCAAAAGCAGCTGAGGCCACAAGCATACCTGGTTTTAGAATACCTGCTTCAAGAGCGTCTCTCATCCCTAGAGGTATGGTTGCTGCAGTAGTATTTCCATATTTTTGAATTGTGTTGAAGACTTTAGTTTCATCGACTCCTAGCATTTCACCAACTTTTGAGTTGATTCTTAGGTTTGCCTGATGAAACAAAAAAAGATCAATGTCATCAACAGTATATCCTGAGGTTTCTAGGGTTGAAGAAAGACTCTCGGCCATGCGTTTGGTTGCATGAACAAAAACTGTTCTCCCATTCATGTAGGGATAGTGCAGTCCTTTTTCAATCATATCTGCATTGATGCGTTCTCCATCAGGAAAACCAGATCCTGGTGCCGGAATCCATAGTTCTTTTGCATATTGTCCTTCAGCGTGTAGCTGACAGTGAATAATATGTGAGTCTTGTTTTTCATCTTCAACCTCAGTGGGTTGAATGATGACGGCCCCTGCAGCATCGCCAAAGAGAACAGAAACGGCTCGACCTTCGGGTGTTTTATCAAGAGCTTTTGAGTGAACTTCTGATCCAACAAGTAAAATATTTTTATACTTTCCTGTTTGAATAAAAGAATCGGCCATAGACATACCGTATATGAAACCAGAACATTGTTGTCTAATATCAAATGCTGGAACTCCCGGGATGCCAAGTTTGGCCTGCAAAAAACATCCTGAACCAGGAAAATCGTGATCGGGACTTAGAGTAGCAAATATAATCAGGTCGATTTCTTCTTTTTGAATTTTTGCATCATTAATTGCAGCAATTGAGGCCTCACATGCGAGATCTGAAGTAGAGGTATTATTATCAACCCAATAGCGTTGTTCTATGCCTGTTCTTTGTTGAATCCACTCATCTGACGTATCCATCATTTTTTCTAAGTCTGAATTTTTAACAAGTTTTGGAGGGACATATGCACCAACGCCAGCGATTTTGCTTCTTACCATAATGAATTCCTTTTATCTTAACTACACAGTATAGGCCTCAGAGAATCTATGGAAAATATGCTTTGTGTTAATTGAATTTTAACTTTTTAAAAAGTTCAGGTAGAGTAAAGTATTACAAAAGGAAAAATTATGCCTTCTGCTCTTTTAACTTTCATAAAATTCTTGTCGAGGCCTCTTTTTGATATTGGTGGGAATTCAATATCAGTGATTACAATTTTTGTTGCAGTTTTATTATTCTGGTCAAGTACTTTTTTATCAAATCTGAGTGTGAAGTTGACCTATAGAATTCTTAACAAAGCAGACCTTGAAAGAGGTGTGAGAGAGTCATTTGCAAAAGTATCAAAATATCTCACTTTATTTTTAGGAATAATGATTTCACTAAGTGCCTTAGGTTTCAATCTCAATTCAATTGCTGCGATATCAGCTGTACTTGGTGTGGGGATTGGATTTGGACTGCAAAATATTACTCAAAATTTTATGTCAGGCTTGATTATTCTTTTTGAACGTCCAATTAAAGTTGGTGATTTAGTTGAAGTAAATGGTGTGTCAGGACGAGTTGTAGAGATCAATTTTAGATCGACCCTTATTCACACGAGAGATGATGTAGCAATAATAGTTCCAAATTCAAAATTTATTGCAGAGCAGGTAGTGAATGAAAGTTTTTCGGGAGAAAAAATTAGGCTACATTTGAGGGTGGGTGTTGCTTATGGAACAGATGTGCAAAAAGTTAAAGAAATTCTATTAAAAATTGCACAGGAAAATGAGGGAGTCCTTATGACTCCTCCACCTAGTGTAATATTTGAAGATTTTGCAGATTCGAGTTTAAATTTTAAATTAAGAGTTTGGGTGAAAGAGTTGTGGACAACTGAGGATATTTTGTCTGAATTAAGGTTTCAGGTGGATAAAGCTTTTAAAGAAAATAATATATCCATTCCCTTTCCACAAAGAGATGTGTGGATTAAAGAACAAAAAAATTAGGCCCAGACATGCTTGAACCTAATTATTATATGCTTGAATGTAGAGTTCCAGATGAAGTTGATGATATTGCTCGTCTTAAAGCAGTTTATATTAAAGATTTAGGTTCATGGCGTATTGGTAAATCATTTACAAAAGAGCTACCCAATCCTCTTCATATTTTCATCAAAGAAGGATATCCCGATACTCTTCTTGAAATGTACAGTAATGATGCTCTTATTATTACCAAAAGAATGTATAAGGTACTTTTAGAAAATGGCATTAATAATATGGATGCTTATCCATGTGTTATTTTGAATAAAGAAACTGGTTTTAAGAGTCTTGATTATATTGCCATTAATTTAATTGGACTAATCGAATCAGTTGATCTGGAAAAATCAAAAATATTGAATCAAAACTCTTCTCAAAAAATTGATTTGGATTTTGAAGGTGTAGTCATAGATGAACTCAAGGCCAAAAATCATCTTATGTTTAGACTTGCTGAAAATACAAGTGCAATTGTAGTACACAAGAGTATTAGAAACGCACTTCTTGAAGCTGGATTTATCATGTTAACTTTTGTTGACCCTGAAATTTGGATAGGTTGAACTTACTTCTTTTTCAAAAACTTTTTGGCCAAACCTTCTTTAGTAACTTGGCGCTCTCTTGCTATAGCAAACCCACCATCTGGGATATCTTTGTTTATCGTTGATCCGCTAGCTACATATGCCTCGTCTCCAATTTTGACTGGAGCAATCATTTGTGAATCTGAACCTATAAAACAGCCTTTACCAATTGTAGTTTTGTGTTTATTGGCACCATCGTAATTACACGTGATAAATCCGCACCCAATATTAGAATCCTCGCCAATTTCGGCGTCTCCAACATAACTTAAATGTGAAACTTTAACACCCTTATCCAGCCGAGTTTTCTTTATCTCAACAAAGTTACCAATTTTACATTCGTCTTTAACAATTGAATCAGGTCTTAAATGGGCAAATGGGCCTATGGTAACATTATCGCCTAGTCTTGAATCTTCCAAAATGCAGTATGGTTTAATGGTTGTTTGTTTTCCAATAATAGTATTTTTTATAACTGAACCAGGTAACAAGATACATTTTTCACCGATTTTTGTGCCTGATTGTATGAAATTATTTGGATAAACAGTTGTTCCTCTACCAATTTCAACATCGTAGTCTAAATACGTGTGCCGAGATTCTACAAAATAGACCCCATCATTTTGGAGCTGAGCTGCTCGCTCTTTTCTTAGAATTGTATTTACTTTATCCAGTTGGTCAGGATTATTTACGCCTAAAAAGGAACCATCGTCTTCAAATTCACAAGAAGTGACATTTCGACCTTGTTGAAAAAGATCAGTAAGATAGAGCTCTCCAGATTGATTATTAGTATTAAGAGAATCAAGATGATCTAATATGTAACTAGTTTTGAAAATATAAAGTCCACTATTAACAATTTTAATTGTCTTTTGTTGTGTATTTGCGTCTTTTTCTTCAATAATTTTAAGTCCTTTATCTCCTATAACTATTCTCCCATAGCCAGTTGGGTTCGTTGTTTTAAAAGTCGCAACGACTGCATCAGCTTTCGTATCTTTCAAGCATGAAAATAGTTTTTGAAAATGTGATTCTCTTATCAGAGGAGTGTCGGCGCAGGTTATCAATGTAAAGTCATAGTCCTTTGCATCCTTCACTCCAAGAAAATAAGACTTCACCGCATCTCCTGTACCGATTTGCTTTTCTTGGAGTACAGTATTTACATTCTCATATTGCGAAATATGTTCTTCAACTAATTCTCGCTTATGTCCTACAACACAAGAAATATTATCCTTTAAATTTAAATTCTTTGAAAACTTTTTTAGTTCTCTTATCGGAAAATCAATCAGCTTAAGACCTGCAGCAGGTGCAAGAGGCTTAGGTACTTCCATATTTAGTCGCTTTCCTTCTCCTGCCGCTAAAATCACTGAACTAAAACTCTCTGACATATAAAACCTACCTAAGTTGACTATTTAAAGCACGCATTATAGCGCACTCCTAATAAGCTTTGAACACTAACATCTAGAAAACTTTAGTAAAAAAAAGTTAAAAAAAAATATTTATTTTTTACTAAAGATTAAAAAAATAGCAAATTAGGTCATTTTTCTTAAAGCAGTGGACATTTTTTCCCGATCCATTTAGCAGAACGCATTAATAAGTGCAGTTAGCTAATTTGTTTTCGGAGGATCTATGGTTACAAATTACGAGGGTGACAATATCGATTTTAAAGATCATCTCCCCTTGTTACCAATTAGAGATATTGTAGTTTATCCTTTTATGATACTACCTCTATTTGTTGGACGAAAATCATCTATGCAAGCAGTTGATCACTCTCTTAATCAAACAGACCGATTGATTTTGCTGGCCAGCCAAAAAGATATTACTGCTGAAACTCCTTCTCCAAGTGAAATTTATGAACTGGGAACAGTTGCTATCATTATGAGAATGAGAAAACTACCAGATGGAAGAATAAAAATTCTAGTACAAGGACTCAGTAAGGCCAGAATCCTTGAGTATACACAAGAAGCACCTTTTTTTAGTGCAAAATTAATGAAAGTAGATGATATTTTTGCAGATGGAAAAGATGTTGCCATCTCTGCATTAATGAGAACAATTCGGGAACAATTAGAGAGAGTCACCTCTCTTGGAAAAATATTACCAGATAATATACTCATGATTCTAGAAGATGTGAATGAACCTGGTAGACTTGCTGATCTTGTCTCTTCTAATCTCAATTTAAATGTGGCCGAGGCACAACTTATTTTAGAAATTCTCGATCCTGTTGAGAGGCTTCATAAAATTAATGAAATCCTTACTCGTGAAATACAGATTCTGGCCATGCAGGCAAAAATCAAAAATGTTGCAAAAGATGGAATTACAAAAACTCAAAAAGAGTTCTTTCTTAGAGAGCAAATTAAAGCAATTAAAAATGAACTTGGTGATGACCATAATTCTGAGGCCCTCGATGAGTTCACTGAATTAAGACAGAAAATAGTTTCTGCAAATATGCCTGAAGAGGCCTACCAAGAATCAGCAAAGCAACTCTCTCGATTAGAAAAAATGCATCCTGACTCTTCTGAATCAAGCATCATTCGAAATTATTTAGATTGGATGATTGATGTCCCCTGGTCTGTGGAGTCCGAAGAGCATATAGATATTGACGCATCAAAAAAGATACTCGACGAAGATCACTTTGAGCTAGAGAAAGTCAAAGAAAGAGTTCTAGAGTATCTTGCTGTTCGACAGCTCAAGGGCAAAGAAATGAAAGGCCCTATCATGTGTTTTTCAGGGCCACCGGGTGTTGGAAAAACTTCTCTAGGTAAATCAATTGCTCGTGCAACCGGAAGAGAATTTGTCAGAATCTCTCTCGGAGGGGTGAAAGATGAAGCTGAAATCCGTGGACATAGAAGAACTTATGTCGGAGCTATGCCGGGAAGAATCATCCAAGCATTAAAACAGGCAGGTACAAATAATCCCGTCATTCTTTTAGATGAGGTTGATAAGTTAGGAGGGGATTTCAAAGGGGATCCATCTTCTGCACTACTTGAAGTTTTGGATCCAGAACAAAATCACAATTTTAGGGATCATTATCTTAACGTAAATTTTGATCTTTCAAACGTTATGTTTATAGCAACATCTAACGTCCTTTCAGATATTCCAGAACCTTTAAGAGACAGAATGGAAGTTTTAAGTTTGAGTGGATATACTCTCGAAGAAAAAACGGCCATTTGTTCTAGATATCTAATTCCCAAACAAATGGAAGAAAATGGTGTTAACGAGGAACAGATCACTTTTACAAAAGATGGGATTGTAAAAGTCATAAATAGTTTTACTTCTGAAGCAGGTCTAAGAAACTTGGAAAGACAGATAGGTTCATTGTGTCGAAAAGTAGCAATGAAGATTGCTAGAGGTAAAATTGAGCTAACAGAAATAAATCCAAATTCTGTAGAAAAATTATTAGGTCCGCCAATTTATACACAAGAAGAAGAAAAAGATAGAGATGAAATTGGAGTTGCTACTGGTCTGGCATGGACTGCACATGGGGGACAGATTCTCTACATCGAATCAACAAAAATGAAAGGTAGTGGTCTTACACTTACCGGTCAACTGGGCGATGTCATGAAGGAATCAGCAACCGCAGCTATTGGGCATATTCGCTCAAAAGCAAAAGATTATGGAATTGAAGAAGATTTCTATGAGAAATCTGAGTTTCATATACATATTCCCGCAGGGGCAACTCCAAAAGACGGCCCTTCAGCAGGGATTACACTAGCAACAACTATAATGTCATTACTCACAAATTTACCTGTCAGTAAAGATGTTGCCATGACTGGTGAGATAACTTTAACCGGTAAAGTCTTACCTATTGGTGGATTAAAAGAAAAAGCACTAGCGGCCATGCGTATGAATATTTCAACGGTAATTATTCCTTGGAAGAACAAGAAAGATCTGGTCGATATTCCTGAAGAATACAGAAAAAAATTAAATTTTGTACCAGTTAAAGAGCTAGAAGAGGTTCTTGAAGTTGCTCTTATTGGATGGAAAGATCGTGAAAACTCTCTAAAATTTTCAAAAAATAAAAAAATTAAGCGAAAGAATATTCCACCAGTTGCAGCATAAAAATGAGATTTTTGTGGGCCATTATTTTCATCGTCTCTTGCACAACAACCAAAAAAGAATCTCCTTCAATATCAGAAGATGTTCGTTTGCTTAGGCGAATTATGGCCAAAGAAGTTCCCAAAATGAAGGAATGCTATAAAGCAGCAACTCTAAAGAAAAAACAAAGATACGCATATAATCCGACTGTAAAATTTCGAATCAATACTGATAGTACTATGACCAATTTCAATATAGAGCATAAAAACAAAATACCACCTAAAATTGCTCAAGAAATAAATTCATGTCTAGAGAAGATTTTTATGTCTTTGAAGTACCCAAAGGTCAAAGGTGAAATTCCAGTGGATGTCATTCAACCTCTTAATTTCTCAGAGAAAAAATAGTTCTTTTTTTATTTCAATCGCATTATGGACGAGGTCATTATCTCAGACTACAATGGTCTTAGGAGTGTTTATGTCACAAAAAAGTGAAGTCTATATTGCTGTCGTTGATGATTCAGATTTATCTAGAAAGAGTATCGTTGAAATCCTTGAACAAGCAGGTTACAACGTTGTGGGGGATGCCGCAGATGGTACAAAAGCGGTTCTTCTGGCGCAAACAACAAATGCAAACCTCTTTATTATCGATGTTGTGATGCCGGAAGTTAGTGGAATTGAGTTGATGGGTCTTATAAAGGATCATAAAAAAAGTGCGGCCTACATCATGATGTCTTCTCTGAAAATGGAAAGTATTATCCTAGAGTCGATCACTGGAGGGGCGCTAGATTTTCTCATCAAACCATTTTCCAAGGACACATTATTAAGATCTGTCGCGAAATTAGCAAAGCAAATTGAAGAAGGTTCGTTGGAGTAAATATGTTCTCATTAATAAAATTTAGTGCGTATTTTTTTGTTAGTTTTTTAATCCTCAGTTATCCAGTTGGAAATAAAACTGTTTTTAATTATATGTACCAAGTTTCAGAACCTTACTTAGGAGATGTTTATGAGTCAACTTCAAGATTGTTTTCAGGCATAATAAAAAGTGGAGTTGAGTTTACAAAATTGATTTTTGAAAATAGTGATCCAAAGACTTCAAATATTGATGATCTTCAATTAGATAAAGTAAAAAACACAATGGGTTCTCTCTTGAAAGACGACCGTGAAGACAGTTACACTGAAGAAGAAAAAGAGATGCTAGAGAGCATTCTTAAAAAAGAAAAAGAAGGTCAGGAGTGACCTTCTTTTTTATTCAGTTTTAAGAACTTGTTCTTCAGTTTTGGACGCACTTTCCGATTGATCTAACTCCAAGCATTTATCAACTGATAAAAAGCAATTTGGTGTTCTCATTGATTCATTTGGCAATGAACCATCACAAAACTCCTTTTGCCCCAAAACTTGGTGGTTATCGTCTCTATAGACACCTGCCTGAGCAGAGCTCATGATGGCCAGTATTACAAGTGCTCTTCCTATAGTTTTCATTTTCATCTCCCTTTTTGAGATCATTCTTTTGACTATTAAACTGCATAACTCATGCCAATTATCCCTAATGTCATTTAAAGAGGTTAAATAGGGGTGTGAATATTTTGGTGATTAAAATATATACAAAATGCTAAAGAAACTACGAAGTTTAAATAATCATACAATAGTTTGACATATAAAACTATTTAAAATAAACTGGGATTACCAGACCAAAAAAGCGGTTATGTTCGTAACTTCTTAAATGTCTTTGAGATTAGTGCTGGTCTTTTCTTGGGGATGTATTCAAATATTGCCTTTCAAAACCTTTTTGTTGCAAGGGCCCTTATAAAAGAGGGCCCTATTTCAAAAGAGGTATATCTATAAGTTTAAGTGTCGTCTCAGTTATCACAATTAGATTTTATTAAAGCCATTTTAATAATTTTCTAAGCATGGGAAGTTTTCCCCAAAATGGTGGAAATCGTAAATTGTTTTCAAACTTATAACTTCTTTTAAGTATTGGTCTGTAATGAGTGAAGGCATCAAAACTATATTTACCATGATATGCCCCCTGCCCACTATGCCCGACTCCTCCAAAGGGTAATTGTGGATGAGATAAATGTAATACGGTATCATCATAAAGAAGTCCACCTGACCAAGTTCTTTCTCGGATCAGTTTATTTAATTCAAAATCACTTGAAAAACTGTAGAGGGCCAGGGGTCTAGGTCTATTATTTATGAATTTAATGATTTCTTCATAGTTTTGTACTTCAATGATAGGAAGAATAGGACCAAAAATTTCTTCTTCCATCACTTTTTCTCTTCCTGAACATGTTAACAAAGTCGGAGAAATTTTTTGGGTCTCGTCATCAAATTCTCCACCAAAAACACATAAAGAATCCTCTAGTAGAGATTTTAATCGCTCGTAATGTTTTACCGAGATTATCTTTCCATAATCCTTAGATTTTAGTGGATTCTTACCAAAATGTTGTTTGATAATTTTCTGAGCTTCTTCAACAAATCGTTTTTTATCTTCTTTGCGAATAAGTATATAATCAGGAGCTACACAAGTTTGACCACAGTTTAAAAACTTACCCCATATAATTCTTTTAACGGCCTTTTCAAATTTATTTGGATTCCAAAACACACAAGGACTTTTGCCTCCTAGTTCAAGTGTTACTGGAGTAAGGTTTTTGGATGCTGCCTCCATGACAATTTTTCCAACTTGCGTGCTTCCTGTAAAAAAGATTTTATCGAAAGGTAATTTTAACAGTTCTTGAGTTTCTGTGACACCTCCTTCAACCACTTCAATATAGTCGCGCGGAAAGTCTTTTAGAATTTTGGCGATAACTGCAGATGTTGCTGGAGAAAGTTCAGAAGGTCTCAAAATACTTGTACAGCCAGCAGCAATAGCTCCAACTAAGGGGGAAAGCATGAGTAAGAATGGATAATTCCAAGGAGCAATAATCAGTGTCACGCCTAGAGGCATTGGACTGAGGTAACCTTTAGAGGGGAATGTGAGTAAACAACCGCTCACACTTTTCATTTTCATCCATTTTTTTAGGTGTTTTAATGTGTGGTCGATTTCTCTATAGAGAAATCCTACTTCAGACAAAAAGCTTTCGTAATTTGATTTTCCAAGGTCACTATATAGGGCATCAAAAATTTCTTTTTCATGGTTTTGAACACTTTTTTTGAGTTTTTTAAGTTGTTGTGCTCGAAATTGATAATTGATTGTCTCACCATTTTGTAAAAACTGTTTCTGTTTATTTAATAACTGATCCATTTAGATTCACCCCTATAAATTCTGAGGGGCCATCCTAACACAAAAAAAGGCCTCAAAGGAGGCCTTTTTGGATAAAAAATTTAAATTGAAATCTATGCCCCCTGAAATACTTCTTTCTCTGGTTCTTTAGATTCACTTTCTAGTGCAGCATTATGAAAATTAAGATCCTCCTTGCTCTTGAGATAGTCATTCATTTCAGTACAATTTGTACTATCTATAGTTTGACCTATCAAATATCTATCTGTGTCTGTTTTGAATACACGGTTAGATGGTTGTTCGGCCATACCAAATGCCTGGCCCATACTAGCTAATGTAATTAAAGTTAAAAGTGTTTTTTTCATAATCCTCTCCTTTTAAAACTCTCAGCATATATACTGCATACTACATGCCAATATGTAGTTTCCTAAGATCAAAGGTTTACATGTTGGTCTGTTTCATACTGTGTAAGGATGACAAATACCTGTCAAAAAAATCGACAAATATGTGTCTAAGATGTTGAATGTAACTTATTGAAATAAGGAAATATTGAGAATCTAATACAAAGGACGCATGAAATGCTTTTCAATCAAATAATATCTATTGTATTAATTCTGATGAGGTACAAGCATGAAAAATTTCAAATGTTTACTTGTATTAACAATGATTTGCCTATTTCCCAAGAATGGAATCTGTATTGAGTTTTATGAAACACTTTTGACAGGCCAGGCAGAGAAGGCCTTACAATTACTCAAGGAGAATTCAAGTATTGCCTATTCTTTATACGATCAGAATTTAACGACTCTTCATTTAGCTGCTCAGCATGGAGAAATAGAAGTCATAAAAGAGTTACTGGCAATTGATCCCAAATTCATCAAGATGCGCGATAGTACCTATGATACAGCATATGATTTGGCAGTATTTTTTGAGTCTAGTGAAGTGGCCAGTTATCTGCTAGACGTCGATCCATCGTTGGCGTATCCATCAGAAAAACAGAAACATCCAAGTGTTAACTTCGCGGCCAAATGGAATAATGTGGAGTTGCTCTCAAAAATTGCGGAGATTGATATAAATATTCTCAAGATTGATGACATAAGAGGATGGTCACCGATTCATCATGCTGTTGCAAATAAAAGCAGACAGGCGGCACACTTTATTCTGAGACATCTTCCATTTGAGGCCCATGTAACGACTAAAAAAAATGAAACTCCTTTGCACCTTGCCGCTATAGAAAATGATTTTGAAATTGCGAGAAGTTTAATTGAAGTAACCAAAGATGATCCTACTTATTTGGGAATCAGTGATACAAAAAATGAAACAGTACTTCATAAAGCTGCTCGTATTGGAAATATTCAGTTGATTAAACTAATCTTAAGATATAATTCGAAAATAAAGGATTTAAGAAATATAGATGGTTTAACAGCTTCTGAAATTGCGAGGAAGAAGCAGGATTTCAGGGCAGCTGCGGTGATAGAAAATAGATCCTATCTTTTTTCTCTTTGTCAGTCTAAGTTTGCTGAACTGTTTTAGTGTGAAATAAGTTTATTAATCTTCAGCAAGTTAAGGAGTAGGACTAAGTTCAGTATTAGAAGAATCACTAGGATTTGATGTTTTACTATCTATTGTTATTGTAGCTGGAGTAACAGTTGGAGTAGCAAATATAGGAGCATCGACATTACGTTTATTACCGCTACTTCCTTCTACAACAGCACACGGCTTACACATTTGGCCTTGACATTTAGGAGTAGTTTGACCTTCAGCTTGTTGAGGTGCAGTGGTTTCCGCAAAAACATTTCCAAAAACCACCATTGATATAAAAAAAGCTAATATTTTAAACATTTTCATATTATTACCCTTTTAAAATTATAAATTTAAATTCACTCCAGCTGGCTTTACAATTGTAAGCAATGATTGAAACGCCTGAGTCACTTGAAGCGCCATCTTATGCCCAGCTTTAGATTCTACTTTTTTAATCTCTCCAAAGTTATCATAACGTACGTTTATTTTACCTACATTATCCATAGCTATCTCAACTGGCTTACCGTTTGCATCGTACTTAAAGGTTAGAGTTCTTTTGTTTTCTGCCTTATCGCTTTTACCCTTATTATAATCTACCATTTTTTGAATTCTTCCCTTTCTATCATAAACCAGAAGGACAGATTTCCCTTTATCATTTGTCGCTTTTGAAAGATTTCCTTTTTTGTCATATTGAAAATCTGTAGTGCCTTTATTGTTTACAACTTTAGTGATTTTATTAAATGTAGGATGATATTCAAGCTGAACATACTCTCCTCTTGTGGAAGTTTTCTTAGTAAGAAGTCCCTTGTCGTTATATTCGAAAGTCGTAACCTGTTTACCACGAGTTATTTTTAGAGGTTGTCCACAACACTCTGAATAAACTGTCTCAGTTGTAATTCCATTCACATCAGTAGCGATTCTATACGTATACTGAGATCCATCTGGTTTTACTTTGATTTCATATTCATACTTGTTTGATACCGGCTGAGCTGACCCTCTTTTATTTGTAACAGTTGTCCAATAGTGAAAATCTGGATTTTTTGGATTTGAATCATATTTATACTCTGTCCAATCTCCATTTTTCTCAGTTATCTTTTTTACAAATTGTGTGTTTGGCCAGTACTCAATTTGGTATTTTGATCCATCCTTATATGAAATCTGAGTCATGTTGTAGTTATTGTCATACATATATTTATAAACATTTCCAGCAACATCTTCAGATTCAACTAATTTTTTCCCTTCATACTTATAACAAGATTTCTTTTTACCAACGCCCCAAACACATTCGATTTTTCCATTTGGAAACCAAGAAAAAAAGATTTGTTTCGCAAGAGAATCCTTTACTGACTCAAGTTTTCCAGTTTTAGAATAATTGAGTTTAATCCAATAACCATTTTTGGTTTTAACCTCAGCAAGATTACCTTTTTCATTAAATGATTCAACTTTCCCATCACTATAAGTTCTTTCATATCCATCTTTAACTTTTTCTACAATTTGTAACCCTCTTTCATTGCTATAGAGCTTTGTTCCAGCAGCTAAGTTTGATGTCACACCAAACTCTTTAGCATAAGCTTGTCTAAGATCAGCATCATTTCTTAGTTTCTTTCTTAACGTGTCTTCTGCCGTTCCAGTAAGTTGAGACTTCTTTCTCATCGCTTTAATGATCTTATCTACTGCAGCGTCAGCATCAACTGTCTTTTTTGGAGTAAATCTCGTAAGAGCTCCAGCTCCATTTTCATGAATAGTAACAGCTCCATCAGCTCCAACCGTTAAAAATGTATCGTAAGGAATTCCCCATCCAACTCCAAATGAACCATTTTCAATTGACTTTGAGTTATAAGTTCTAGTGACATCAAGAGTTTTACTTCCCCCAGGAACAACTAGATCTGTATAAGATACATAGTAATTTCCATTTTTGTAGTTCACACCACCATAAGACGAACAAAGCGTGAAAGCACTTAATAATGCTATTTTAAAAAATGTTTTTAATGTCATAACAACTTTCCTTTTTAAACCCTCATGTGTCTTTTCGGGTAAGTTTTCTATAATATTGAGTATTTTTTCAAATTTTTATCTGAACGATTTTCCAGATTACAAATCCTCCAACATTCGTAAGGATAATTGCTGCAACAAACAGAGCAATTCCAAGGGGATGACTAGCAGCATTTATCATCTTCTGCGGATCATCAGCTGCAAAAATAAATCCCAAAACATAAGGCATGCAATAAATAACCAACCCTTGCACTAAACCTTGGGCAACATAGGTATCAATTTTTTGCTGAACTCTAACTCGCTCACGAATTACTTCAACAATAGTATCAAATGTTTCAGGAAGATTTCCTCCGGTATCATTTAAAATATTCACACTTGTTACAAACATATCATTATCTTGGAGGGGAATTCTTTTAGCTAGATTTTCAAAACATACTTCTAAAGTAAGACCAAGTTTATTTTCTTGAAGAATAATATTAAATTCTTGTGAAATTGGATTAGGCATTTCATTAACAACCATGCCAATAGATTGCACAATAGACATCCCGGCCCTTATTCCATTTGAAAGTAAAGTTAATCCGTCAACCATTTGCCCCTGGTATGCCTTGATTCTTTTACTGTAGAGATGATCTACTACTGGTCTAGGAATTTTCCAGCCAATAACAAAAAATATACTCGCCAAAACTATTCCAAGTAAATATTTACTAAAAATGAAACAGATAATTAGAAAAATTGAACTTGGAACAAATGCAAGTGCCAATAATATATATGTTATATGATCTTCTTTAATTTTAATGAAAAGAAGTTCAAGTTTTTCCATTATATAATTTCTAGTTCCGTAAGTTTGTTGTTCAATCCAGCTGAACATTTCAATACTATACTTATAGGAAAATACGAAGACCACAAATCCTATTGATCCGATTACTCCATTCATTCCCATCATTAAAACTAAGTCTGACATATTCTACTCTGATGTTGTAAATAAACCTTTAGGAACCTTGCGCCCTTTCTTCTCAAGTATTTCAACAAATTTAGGAATAAAACCTGTTGCCTGAAACTTCCCTCTTACTTCTGGCTTTCCAGTTTTAGGATTTCTATCAAATGAGAGTTGCTTAAATTCAAAAATATCTTGTAAGGTTACAACTTCTCCTTGGATCCCAGCAACCTCGGTAATGTAAGTGACTTTTCTACTACCATCGTCAAGTCTTTTTTGTTGGACTATTAAGTGAATAGCACTAGCAATCATTTTTCGAATTGCATTTGGGGATAATCCTGCTCCAGCATATTGTACGAGAGTTTCAATTCTTCCTATACATTCCCTTGGATTATTCGAGTGAATAGTTGTTAGTGATCCATCATGTCCAGTACCCATTGCTTGTAACATATCGAGAGTTTCACCACCCCTACACTCTCCAACAATAATTCTATCCGGTCTCATTCTTAATGTTTGTTTAACTAAAAGTCTGATATCTATTTCACCATTTCCCTCTAAATTTGGTGGACGTGTTTCTAACCTCACAACATGTTCTTGAGGAAGATCAAGCTCAGCAGAGTCTTCACAAGTAATAATTCTCTCATCGGCTGGAATAAATCCCCCCAAGATATTGATCAGAGTCGTTTTTCCTGAACCAGTACCACCACTTACAACGATGTTTCTGAAACCTTCAACTGCAATTCTTAGAAAATCGGCCATTGGTCTGGTGAGAGAGCCATAATTCACAAGATCTTTATAAGTGAGTCGATTTTCAGGGAACTTTCGGATCGTTATTGTTGGTCCATTAAGAGCACAAGGAGGAATAATTGCATGAACTCTCGACCCATCTTGCAAACGAGCATCGACAAACGGCACTTTCTCATCAATTCTCCTTCCAATTGGATGAACAATTCTTGAAATAACCGTATATACTTGTTTGTTATTTGTAAAAGTTACTTTTGAAAGATTGAGCTGACCACCTTGCTCATAATATATTTTATCAAAACCATTAACCATGATTTCTGAAATATTTTTATCTGCAAGAAGTTTCTCTAACGGCCCTAATCCTAAGGCCTCATCTAAGATTTCTTGGACAATTTGTCCCATCTCTTCTCTGTTTTTTATAATGGACTTTGTATCTTCTTTATTTAGTAAATCAACAATTACTTTTCTTGTTTTTTCTCTGAGAATAATTTGTGATTTTGGATCATCATTCTTATCATCTTCTATACCAACTTCTTCAACGAGGCCCTTGTGAATTCTAGATTTTAATTCGATCCAAGATTTTGACACTTCTGTCGAATTTGATTTTTTGTCACCAGAAACTCCGATTTCAACAGGTTTGTTTAATTTTGCAAGTGATTTCAACACATTTTTTTGAATCAATTTTCTTACGGTTTCAGTCATGCCTTTTGCAAAATTACTATTTTTTTGCGCCCCAACCATTATGGCCTGAGAGCGAGTGAGAGATTGAATACATGCCTGCTCATCTTTAGGAATTGTTGAAAAAACAGCTTTTCCAAGTTGTTTACCAACAGTTTCTGCGGTAATAGGATGACCTTTTTGATACTGATTTAAAATAAATTGTATCATTTCTTTGGGAAACATCATTGTAACTAAATCTGAAAAAACTTTTTTAGTTTGATTTATTGCTAAGATATCTGGCGTTACAACTAATAAAATAAGAGTGGAGTGTTCGAGTGCCTTTGTTGCAAGAGGTGTAAGTTCACTACCCAAGTCTAGTACAGTCACCGGAAATATTGAAGTGAAGGCCTTAATATGTTTTCCTAAAGCTTCAGCATCAATTGAGTCTGCAGCAACACTATCATTAGTCATCCCTAAATAGGCAAGGTTTTGAGGTGTTATTGTGACATATTGTTGAATATTTCGAGGATCAAGTGCTCCATTGAAATCTGCTAGGTCTTTAACAGTTTTTTTTCCCTTAATCCCTGTAATAATATTTTGATCCCCAGAGGCCTTTTGATCAAAATCTACGAGGAGAACCTTTTGTCTAGACTCAGTAGCATAAGCATAGGCCAGATTTGCAGCAACCATTGATTTCCCAACACCACCTTTTCCGCCTAATACAGAAATAATAAAGCCGGCCACTATTGTCTCCTTCTTCTGAATTTCTTCTTGATTGACTCAGTCCCCTCTGAAGCAGAATCAATGACAGTAGGGGTGACAAAAACTACAAATTGAGATTTTTCTGTTTTATATGCTTTAGCTCGAAGAAATGAAAATAATGATGATGATCCTTCAGGAATACTATCAGCGTTTTGATCAGGGTTATCAAAGTTTGTGGAACTTGTGTTAACAACAACTCCACCTATAACGGCAGATTCACCTGACTTTACTATTAGTTGTGTGTCAAGATTATTACTTAATGTTTCTGGAGGAGTTCCTACATTTGAACTTACCGCCACACTTATATTTAAGTGAATTTTATCATTGGAACGAATACTTGGTTGAATCTTCATATCAAAGCCAGCTTCTGCTTTTTCTGAAGTTAAAAACTCTCCAGACCCTAGACTAAAACGCTTTACTGATGATTTTTTAATATTTCCCTTTGATTCATTTTGAACAATAATCATTCCCGACTGAACAATTCTAGCGTATCCGGCATTTTTTGCAGAGGCCAACTTCGGAATCAAATTTGAAATAGTTCCTGAAAATGTATTATTATCATTAGTGGTAACTCCCCCATCTACTGTCTTACCAAAAGAGATTGAACCTTTTCCTTCTGTTAAAAATGGGTTCCATCTGAAGGAGAATATTTTATTATAATTTTTGGTTAGCTCCACAAATTGCGCTGAAATTTTAACCATTTTGGGAAGTGGCTTAGGTTGCGACTGCACATTTACAGTTATAAAATTTCTCAAAGGGAGGCCACTTTCAGTGATTGATTGAACGCTATCTGTTCTCGCTGCTAAAGATTGTATACGATCAGGTAAATAGGCCTTCGCTATTTCAAAAGCGTGTGTTTTTTTTGCATCACTATTGACAACCCCTTCTATCCAAAATCTTTTATTCACAACTCGTACTTTAACATCTCGCATGTCATTTTGTTGAATTTCATCTTGCATCTTTTGAGCAATGACCCTTTGGGTCTGGGGAGAAAGTTCAACAAGTCTTAATACGTCTTCATATTTTTCAAGGACGACGGCAATTTTTCCTATATCAGAAGGTACAACTATTTCACCTCCCACATAAACACTATCGCCCAAAACGCCTATTTCAACTCCTTCGATATCTTTGAGTGCATCTTGCAATTCTTGAATAACTTTCGTGTGGTTTGTGGCCCTTACAGTAATTTCTAAAATCTTTTTTACCTTACCATGTCTATCTCTGACTCTAAGAATTGTTGTCCCCGGTTTCTCTCCAAGAATAACGATTTCTCTGTTGATGGGAATAAATTCTAAACTTAAAAGGCCTGATTGGTCTGGACGAATTTTAGTATCAACATCAAAATCAAATGTCATACTCTTACCTAGCCCAATAATAACATCAACATTTTCTTTCTTGATACTATCTTCTTGCGCGTAAGATAAGTTTAAAATCGTAAGTAAGATAAATACAAAGTGAGTCAATTATCTGCCTCCTCGTTTTTGTTGATCATATCTTTCTTGAAAATAAACTTTGGCCTCAGTTGAATCCTCTATGTCATCTCCTAAAAGGACATCAAAGAGGTTAGTTGATTTCAACGAGATAGAACTATTATCATTATTATTTCTAAGAGCGAGATATGGCCTTCCACGCAAATGAGATAAAACAAAAGATAATCTTTGAGCTTCAATTGGAGTAAGTTCTAAGGTAACAGTGTTGAAATCCGTATACGTTGTTAAATTCATTTTTTTTACTTCGCTGTTATCTCCTATTCTTCCGGCCATGGGTATCGTATTCGTAATGAGTTTACCAACAGAAAGAACATATACATTTTGAAACAACGTTTTTGCTTTGTTCCTGTCAAGTCTTCCTCCTGCATAATCAACTCCAATAATAACATCTACCCTATCACCTGGTTTTATAAGTTTTCCCACGGCCTGATCTTCTGAAACCCTTATGGCCATTGCTCTTTTTCCGACACTTATTTGTCTAGACAAACCCGTTTTTGCTCCTGGATAAGTTACTCTCGGGGCCGTAATTTGTTCATTTTTTAGTATAGGAGCAAGTGCAATTGTGTTTTGCAAATCTTCAATTGTTTTGTATGCCTTTGGCGCTTCAAATGCTTTTGGAACTTCCTTTAATGTTAATTTAGTGTGATCAAGTAATGTGAGTTCTGGTATATCCACACTTGCAACGACAACTGTTGTCTTATTTTCATATTGAGCAATATACTTACTCTCAACTCCTTGGATATAGGAATAGACCATAGACATGGCAATTAAGGCAATAACTAAGGCCAGTGTAAACGCTCTGGTATTCATATTCCTCTTCTCCTCCACTATTACACTGTTTTATTGTACTAGAATAAGGAGTTTGCTTCGTGCGGTTAATTTTTCCTATGGCCAACTAATTGATTTTAAATGAATTTATTTGTTTATACACCAACCTGAATTTCCACCACGCATCTCACGAAAGACTTCATTACCCACTTTGAGATAATTAGCACTACACATTCCAAAGCTTGTGAATACCTTAACAAAGGCACTATAGTTTTTGTCTGATCTTTTTTTATCGCAGTCCTCATTTCCTTCAGTAAGGCCACTGATAAGAGGAAAACAAGGAGCATAAGGAGACTCATCAATTATTTTATCGGCCCAAGTTACTGCAAATAGACCAGTTTTTTCATAATCCACAAGATTGACAACATTTGCAACAGGAGGAAGAAATGAATTATTGAATACCCATTGGTTAAAAAAGGAATTCCTGACACTTTTTTGCTGGTTTATTGAAGCATTTATTGCACTTCCAAAGATAATGATCACGGAATAGAGAAAAACAAAAATGGGAACCACAACAATGAGTTCAAATACGGCCTGACCTTTATTTTCTCTTAGAATTTTAAGCATCTTAACATCCATTATCAAAAAAGGTTACCACTAATTCGCTGCCACATGTTGAAGAGGATTGAATGGCCTGACAAACTCTCTCTAAGCATGTCTGTTTTGTAGGTTCTCTTCCTAAATAAGACTCACTGGTTAAATTTAGGTCGTCAGTTCCTCCAAAAAAAGAAAACATTGAAAATCTTTGTTTAAATTTTAAAGATATCCCGTAAAGTCTTGAAGGATCTCCAGGCATTTGTGCTTGAAAACGATTAGATCCATTTTTTATAAAATTCTCAGACAATCCACTTTGTTCAAATACAATTCTTGCTTGATTTTTGGCCTCTCCATCAGTTCCTGAATCACTAGAGCTGTTTCTTTCGTATACTAAAAATGTTCTTGATGCCCTAAAGACTGACCAATGTACGACAAATCCATGCACATAATTATAGGATAAGCTCATGAAAAGAAAGATCATTGAGAACATCAATCCTAATGAAATTATAAACTCTATTGTCGACTGGCCTAGGTTATTCGCCATATCCTTTTTTCGAAACAACATGCCTCCCTGGATCATATAAAGGATGTATTCCTTGTTCATTTTTTTTCACGTAATTTCCATATTGATAAGTGTAAGTCATGATGGATCTCAACGTAGCAAAATAATCGCTATTTCCACCTAAAAATCTTGAAAAAAGTGGACTTCTTAACACGGCAAGCATCAGCAACATTGAAACTGCTAACAGTAAAATATACTCGACGGTTGATTGACCTCTAATATTTTTCAAAAAACAATCCTTGTTTTATTCGCTAAACCAAAAACTATCCATGCAATAAAGACAACAGGGGCAAAAGAAAATTTGCTCCCTAAAAAATCTCTCATATGAGTAAAGTTTCTGGTTACCAAAATTTCAAAGAGTGATTTATAGTTTTTAACTATGTTAATAAAAAGAACACTTCCACCTATAATCACAGTTCCAAATAATAGTGTAATAAAATAACTCTCTTGCAAGTCGATAGGTATAAGTGGAAATAATGTCATTAGAAGTTTTGTATCTCCAGCACTCATTATCTTAAGTTTGAAAAAAACCAGACCGACGCCAAATATTGTTGCGCTAAAAAAAAATGTATTTAACTGAAAAAAATAATACTCGGGCCAGCTTAAGAAGAACACTATGCCAAAAAAAATGTTCACAAAAACCCATATATTTTTGATGGTTTTATATCTAAAATCTAAATAGGCGATTATCAAAAGTTCAATACATAAAATAACAAACACTGTTCCAGGGATGGCCATCAATTATCTCCCTCGTTTGTGATTTGATTAATATAAGTATTCTCAAGACAATTTTTTGCACAATTTCCGGTGGAGAGCTTTTGACTAAGTCTCATGGCCAGTTGAGTAAACACAGTAGAAAAAGTTGACTGAAGGGCCCGGAAAAAACCAAATGATATTCCTGCGACTAAAACAAAAATAAGTAAATATTCAACGACGGCCTGTCCTTGGTGACGTTTTTTCTTCATGATTTATTATATACAAGAGGTGATCCATTTTACAATGTACAGAAGTTGGTTAAGTATTTTTTTGCATCTTAAACTCTAGATATTTAAAAATGTCTTTTTTAGCGACTTAACAAATCTATTAATTAGGGCCTGAACTCGAAGCATTTTGGATATCATTAGCAATATTTCCCATACCACTAAAAATTTGATTGGTAATTTTATCTATTTGCGTAGTAGCTGTATTTCTAAACTTGAAGACAATTAAGGCAACAACGGCCACTAACAGAATGTATTCAGTAGAAGTCTGACCATTTTCATCCTTCCAGAATGAGATAAGTAACTGTTTCATCTCACCAACCTCCTAAAATTGGAACATGAGCCTATATCGGAGGGTTTGATTCATTTCTTTAATAACCTACGTCCCAATTTCCCTCTAGGCACTCCTATTTTACGCCAAGCACAAGTTATCACCAAGAGAATAATGCCCATTTTTTTCTTTTTTTAAGTTAACCTATTGTAATTACACAATATGTTAATATTTCAGGGCCATTTTGATAAATTTCGGCCATAATAGAGTTGGGTCTTGTGGTTGGCATAGCGAGTTTCGCCCTACAAGCATTGTATCGGGAGCAGTCCCTGGTCATGGTGAGCGAGCTTACCCCTAACGGTGTAGTAAGAGGCCTAAAGTGATTATTAACTGTGCCCACCTGTCAAAAGACGGGCGGAGTCCTCAAAACTGCAAGACCCTTCTTGACTTGCCTTTCTTAATCGCAGACAATTTCCTAATGGAGAATTTAAATCAAACAGATAGTTTCATTAATACAACTTGGATTGAAAATCTTGCTCTAGAAGAACTCGGCATGGAAGAATCAGGTGTTATTCATTTTAGTGATCATCTGGGACCAGATCTTTTACTAGAGGAATCTTCAATTCAATTTATGGATCTTATACGAGAAAGACTTGAACTTTATGTCGCTAAATTTAATGAGTATAGAGGAAACATAGGTCATAGTGGGCAGATTAAAATCTTCAAAATTTCAAATACAGTAAACGACTTCATGCTTTTTAGAAATTCATTACGTCTTATTTTTGCTAGAAAGGCCAATGATTTGATTACGATTGGTTTTATGTCTGGAAGAGATGGGGTGTATTCGGCCAGATTAAGTGGAGATACTCCTTCCGATTATCATCAATCTCTGCATGAATTGCGCGCAACAGTTGGACCTTTTAATGATATTAAGTGGACCTTTCAAGGTGAAAATATCAATTTAGATTCTATGGCCAAGCATTATTTAAGTGAATTCATCCGGAACTCCTCTAGATAAATTTAAGTTCTGAACTTGTTTCACCTTTTTTGGGGTCTAGTCCCTTTCCATGAAACCTACGAAAAGTAAAATTGAGAGATTCTTCGATTGAAGGCATTTTTACATGGAGACCACCTTCAATATTTTGCGTCCCGAGTTGGTAATAAGAAGGCCCTGAGGTTAAAGTAATTCCTGTACTATCTAGAATTGGATAAGTCCATCGTCCTTTTGAAATTTTTTCTCCACTATCTTTAAAGATTTCAGTATATTTTTTTGCAAAATGATAATGAGTCATTACATCTGTTGAAGTCACTTGCAGGAGTCTATTTGAAACATTTCTCTCAATACATAACCTAAGAACCATTGAAAGATAATTAACATCTAAAAAACCTGTATGAAGGAAATCATCTGCTTGGACTGTTTCTCCTTCAAAGAGTTGACGTTGAATACATTCAAACCAGTTTTCTTGGTTTTGAACATAGCTTCTTCCATAGAGGTTGCAACATCTGAGGATCAGATAATTGAGTGAAGATTTTTGTATATAAAATTCAGCGGATGATTTTGTTTTTCCAAAAATTGTATTTGGATCGGGAATATCCATCTCTTTATAGATTTTGTTTTCTCCACCAAAAACATAGGCCGTTGATAAAAAGCAAACTCTAGATTTATAGCGCTGACAATATTCATTAACATTGAACAGTCCTATTGTGTTTAGAGCATCTGCAAGTTCTGGGGCCTTTGAACAATCAACGGTAGAACTTAGACCTGCACAATAAATGGCAATATCAGGTTTGGTTTCATAAAGAGCAAGTTGTACTGCATCTTTATTCAAAACATCACAAGGAAAGGTAAAAACTCCAGGGATTTCTACATGATTGGTGTGATAAGTTCCGGCAACTTTATAATCATATTTCAGAAACTGGGCAATATTTGATCCCACAAAAGATGAAATACCAAAAATAAGAACTGTTTTTTGGTTCGCAAAAGGTTTTTGAAAATTTCCGTCGATGACATTGTTCTCTTTCACTAATTGATTGTACCTTGAATAATATTAAAATTCTTATATTGGTAAGTATTACCCATAGAGAATATCATCAGATTTGTTTGGAATTCATTCTTTAAATGAAAAATAGTGCACTTCTTAAGGCCAAAATAAATAAAAAATTACATTTTTTCCAAACACCATCTGAAAAAAAGAGTATTCCTGCTTAATAATTAGACAAATTTATAAAAGGATATGTAAATATGAACGATGGTGAGCAATTGGAGTGGATTTCACGATAATATGGTTGTATTCGATAATATGGATTTGGCAGAGGGATAAAAGTTGATTAAAAAGGCCGTGTATTATTTTATTAAAGGTTTAATGATTCTTCTAATGAATGGGAAGGTCTTGTCTAATGACGCATGCGTTCCTAGACATTTGCTTGGAATAAAAGAATTTTCTTCAGACATTATCGCATCAGACAACAACGTAAGACTTTTTGGACTTGAACAGGCCAATATTGATAAACTTTATCGAGTACTTATGTCTTTTGACCATTCTTCGAAAACATTATTAGATGAATTAACAAAAGTGTTTGAGAAATACAAAAAAGGTGACCGTAATACTGAAGACCATTTCATTGTTTTGTTTGATCAATATCCTGAAGTTCTTCAAGTTATCAAAAAAAATAATCTACATCTTTATGAAGTTATCTCAGGGGAACTTTATTATGACTTATCAAAGCATGATTTATTTCTAGGGTTGTCTCCAGAAGATCTTAAGTTGTATTTTAAAAACTTGGCCGTGTTACAATTAGAAAATAAATGTTGTGTTGGATGCCCCTGGTGTGGGCTTTCACTCAACAATCAAGACGGCCCTTATAAACAGCTAGATGTTAAGCTCGTCAGAACAATTTTTAAGTATTTAAAAGAATCTGGTGGATCTTTAGGGATGATGTATCATGAATCTGATCCTCTAAGCTATAGAATGCCTCTGAGGAATGGTAGCGAAATCTATTACGATTATTTTCATCTTCACGACCTCTACTACAAAATGACTGGAAATGGATTACATTTTACGACAGTAGTACCTAAAGGTTCAGAGAATTTACTTTTAAAGGCATTAAAAGAGGGGCGTATTAATGAGCTGAATACTACTCATTATCAAATAGGACTCAGTCATATAAATAAGGCAAGACTTGAAAAAAAAATAGATGGCAAAGAAAACTTACTTGAACAAATTGAACAAATTGAATTTGAAAGAGATTTAAAAAAAAGTGAACGCGAAGACAGTATTATTAAAGAAGTGATTAAACTCCTGAGGCAAAAATACAGTCACCTTCCTACAAACGTCTTTGATTGGAATATTGATGGTACTGAAATAAAAATTTACCAATATGTCTTTATTTTGCAGAAAGCAAAAAAAATGTTAACTCAAAAACATCCACTTACTTTAGATGAATTTTCAAATTTATTCCAAAATGGAAATATCTACAGAAACATCAATCACAAGAAGTTGGGATTTAATGAAACCTTTGCAGGAGGAATTCCTGCGAGTGAATATGCCGAGTTGCTTACAAAAACAAGACAAGATTTTTATCAAGTAGAAACTTTGCCCCCCAAATTAAAATTGGAAGACGTTGAGCCTAGAGAAATTGGCAATGGCCTAACCAATACTAAAGCGTCACATTATATAACTTCTCTACAAGAACACGGAATTGCTTCTTATAATGGGGGGCTTATTACTCCTGATAACGTATACAACTCTGTAAATATTGGTCTACCAAACAAAGATTTTCCCGATGGACTTGTCGTTAGAAAAGTAATGCCTAAGGATGACAGATCAGAGAACTTTCCTCTAATCGATAAAATAGAAAAAGTGGTGGATTCTGGTATTGTGAAAATTGAGTACAGCAATGGACTTAATACGAGCTTTAGACTTTTGAACGATTTAAATGAAAGCTTTGTAGATTATACTATTGTTAGAAAAGATGGAAAAGTTTATGCTATTCAAAATTCAATTCTAATGGAAGTTAATCCTCGTTTTTCAATTTTTACTCGATTTGGAAGACTCAATGAAATCACTCAAGAAGGTTGGAATATATTGCAAGAGATCGTTTCTGATAAAAAATAATATTCATTTTTGAATTGCCCTTAAATCTTATTCAAATTTAATTTTCATAATGCAGTATCTCTATAAAACCTAAGTTCAATTGAGAGTG